>CAINEZ010000314.1 GCA_903847905.1 uncultured Bacteroidota bacterium | reverse complement strand
CTATGAATGCAAGTGCAGATTTAAATTTCAAAATAAATAAAACAACAAAAATTCAAGTGAATGCTTTTATTAATGCTCCTTATTATGATGTACAGGGATGGCAGGATTACTATTATTTTGGAAGTATTTCAGTAAGAAAAGATTTTGTAAAAAAAATAACAGCAATAGTGAATATTTCAAATCCATTTAATATATACCAATACAGGGCAAAAAATAAAGATAAAAACTTATATAATACTTTTAAAATATGGAGTGAATCGCCCGTAGTTATTTTCAGTTTGAGTTATAAAATTAATAATTACAAACCTGTTCAAAGAAAAGAGGAGCCTGTTGACTTGAATATAAATTAAAAAAGAAACTTTTCGAATTGACGCTCAAACCTCAAAAGTCACTAGCGCATAAACTTTGTAAGGCTTTTGAGGTCAGCCACGCTCAAACCTCAAAAGTCCCAAACGTACAAGCTTTGTAAGACTTTTGAGGTTATGCCAAGGCAAACCATGCAGCCTGTTCTCCTGCCATTACTCCGGTAGAGAATGCAATTTGAAGATTGTATCCGCCGGTATTAGCATCAATATCCAAAGTTTCTCCTGCAAAGAAAAGATTTGGATAAATTTTGGAAGCAAGTGTTTTTGAATTTATTTCATCAAGACTGATACCTCCTGAAGTAATTATTGCTTCGCTGAATGGCCTGAGGGCTGTAACTTCAAAACTAAAATCTTTTAAAAGCATCTGGATTCTCTTTTTTTCTTCTGCATTAACCTGATTGGCTAATTTTTCTCCATCAAGATTTAATAAACGTATAAACTCGGGGATAAGTTTTGAGGGTAGCCATTTTCTGAAAATATTTGAAAGTTTCGCTTTCCCGTTTTCATCCAAATCCCTTTGTAACCGATTTTTAAGTTTTTGCTCATCCAGCGCAGGTTTTAGATCAATTGAAAAAATAATATTCTTTTTTTGCTGTATAGTTTCATTATGTCTGCGGCTTAATGAAAGTATTATGGGACCAGATAATCCGAAATGAGTAAACAACATTTCGCCAAATTCCTCGTCAACCTTTTTTCCTTCAACCCAAACATTCACTTTAACATTCACCAAACTTAAGCCTTGTAATTTTTTTGCAGTTTCGCCTTTAGTTTCAATAGGTACTAGTGCTGGTCGTATTGAAGTAACTTTGTGCCCCAGTTCTCTGGCAATAGGATAACCGTCGCCTGAAGAACCTGTTGCAGGATAAGATGCGCCGCCTGTTGCCAAAATAAAAGTTTTAGCTTTCAGTATTGTATTGGGAACAATTTCCACTCCGGTAATTTGGTTTTCATAAAAATGAAACCTTTTAACCTTGCTGTTGCAGCGGATTTCCACTCCGCAATTTTTTGCATAATCAATAAGTTTATTTGCAACGTCAACGGCTGAATTGCTTTCAGGGAAAACTCTTCCGCCTCGCTCAACAACAGTATTGACCCCAATTTTTTGAAAAAAATCAATAGTGTCATTATTAAAAAATCTGGAAAATGTTGGTTTTAAAAAATTAGGGTTTGGTCCTGTTTCGTTTAAAAATTCTGGTAAAGAAGCTGTATTTGTTATATTGCACCTGCCTTTTCCGGTAATTTTTAATTTTCGAAGCGGTTCGCGCATTTTTTCCAGGAGCAATACTTTTGCACCTGATTTGGCTGCAAAGCATCCTGCAATTAAACCCGATGGACCGCCTCCGACAATAATTAAATCATATTGTGATTTCATCTTTTATTCCGACTTTTATTATTGATTATTTTTTTTCTTATATTTTCAGCAGGTTTAAATGAGTTGATTTTAATCAGACTTGGAATTAATTCATCCTTTTTAAGTTTATGCAGAGTATCTTTAATCCAGTTAATGTTTTCTTTTATATACCAGAAAAAGAATTTTTGTTGGTCAAGTTTTTCTTTACCTGAGCGGGCTACATATACAGGCTTTAAGGTGTAAGGATCAAGACCGGTGTAATACATTTCAGTGGCAAGGGTCATGGGAGTGGGCGTGAAATCCTGAACCTGTTCAAGTTTAAAACCAAGTTCTTTTGTTTCAGCAGCAAGTTCAGCCATGTGTTCCAAACCGCACCCTGGATGGCTGGAAATAAAATAAGGGACGATCTGTTGATTCAAATGTGCTTCACGACAGATTTTATTAAAAAGAATTCTGAATTTTCTGAAACTGCCAAAAGAAGTTTTGCGCATGATTTTCAAAACATCTTCGGAAACATGTTCCGGAGCTACTTTCAATCTTCCTGAAACGTGGTACCGGATCAGCTTAGCAGCATATTCACTTAAATGATTTGCCTTATCGCTTGCGGCATCTGAAGTAATGAACATATCATAACGTACACCGCTGCCGATAGTAACTTTTTTGATACCTTCTAAATTTGATACTTTATTATATAGATCAATTAATTGCTTGTGGTTAATGTTTAGATTCCTGCAAATGGAAGGATAAATACACGAATATCTCTTACAAGTTTCGCAAACTGAAATATCTTTACCTTGCATTTTATACATATTTGCAGAAGGTCCACCAAGGTCAGAAATATGACCTTTGAAATCCCCCTGCTTTGAAATCGTTTTTACTTCTTTAATTATAGATTCTTCTGACCGGCTGGAAACAAATTTCCCCTGATGCGCTGATATAGTACAAAAGCTGCAACCTCCAAAACATCCGCGATGAATATTCACGGAAAATTTTATCATTTCTAAAGCAGGTATTGAACCACGATTTTCATATCTTGGATGCGGAAGCCGCGTATATGGCAGATCGAAGGAGGCATCAATATCTTTAGTTGACATTGTTTCGGAATGTGGATTCACAATCAGCCACCTATTGTTATGCTCTTGAATTAATGTTTTAGCTCTAAGCGAATTTGATTCTGTTTCTATATATGTAAAATTTTTCGCATAGGATTTTTTATCAGAGATGCATTTTTCAAAGGATGCAAGTTCAATTAAATCAATATCGGGTTTCTTATCACTAAGAAAAGCTGTTTGTTCAATATTCCGAAGTTCGTTTATTGGCGTGCCTTCAGCAAGTTGTTTGGCTATTTTTTTTATTGGAAGTTCGCCCATCCCATATACCAGCATATCTGCTCCTGATTCAACGAGAATAGACTGTTTGAGTGAATCTGACCAGTAATCATAATGAGTGAATCTTCTTAATGAAGCTTCAACGCCACCAAGAATTACAGGTACTTCCGGAAAAAGTTTTTTAAGAATTTTACTGTAAGTTACACTTGCATAATCAGGTCTAAAGCCTGCTGCGCCTCCGGGTGTATATGCATCATCGGATCTCAATCTTTTATTCGCAGTGTAATGATTTATCATGGAATCCATGCACCCTGCCGTTATTCCGAAAAAAAGTTTTGGTGGTCCAAGTTTAATAAAATCTCTAAGATCATCACGCCAGTTGGGTTGAGGCAATATTGCTACTTTAAATCCATCTTTTTCAAGAATTCTAGCAATAACAGCATGACCGAAAGAAGGATGATCCACATAAGCATCACCGGAAACAATAATAACATCAGGCTGCTCCCAGCCTCTAAGTTCCAATTCTTTTTTTGAAACCGGTAGCCATGCTGTTATAGGTAATTGTTGCGACACTGTATTATCAAGTGGATTTACATTCCAATAGTTATCATAAGCAAAGGTAGGAATATAAATCCGATACTATTGAAAAGTACAATGGAACTATATATTTATACTGTTCTTTTATAAATCAGCTTATCATCACCATCATCATAAAAATCTTTTATGTTGGCTATAAGTTCGCAGCCGCAGGAATCATAGAACTTTTGAGTTGGTATATATTTTTCGCGTGAAGAGGTTTCAATAAAAATACTTTTACCGCCCAGGTCTTTAATAATTTTTTCGGTTTCACTCATCAGGATTTTCCCCAACCCAAGTCCTCTAAAATCATTGTGAACACCTATCCAATATAAGTCGTAGCTGTGTTTCGTAACCGGGATAAGACCAAAGCATGAATACCCAACGGTTTTTCCATCAATTTCAGCAAAAAGGAAAATATAATCACTTTCAATTCCATATTCAAGATATTCCTGAACCAATTCAACAGCAACATCTATTTCAAAATCATAAAAAAAGCCCGTGGATCCCAATATTTCCCTGACATTATTTTTATCTTCTTCAACTACTTTAGTTCGAAATTTAATATTTTCAATATTCATTATACAATAAATTTAATATGATTATTTGAATTAATGATTTGATATAGTAATAATTTTTTTTTATATAAAAATATCCTCAATAACCTTCTCAATGAAATTTTTAAAATTATAACCTTTTTTCAGAATAGCAGCATAAAGTCCGCTATCCGGTGAAATGCACGGGTTTGCATTTACTTCAAGTACATAAGGATTATTATCAGTATCAACACGAAAATCAACTCTTGCGTATCCTTTAAGATTAAATGTGTTCCAGCATTTAAGGCAAATAACGGTTAATTTATCAAGCAGGGGCTTATCACATTCATTGAAATCAAATGTTCTTACAGTTTGATTGAAATCAAATGTGTCTTCACTCCATTTTGCCGAATAGCCCATTATTTTCGGCTTTCCTTCCGGAAAATTGACGAACTGCATTTCTGCATGAGGCATCACTTCCGGTCCATTTTTTCCTCCGATAACAGAAATATTAAACTCCCTGCCTTCAACATATTTTTCAATAAAAAATTTATTCCTGTCAACGTCTTTTAGTTTTTTGATATATGTTTTATCATTTCCATAAAACACACTGTCGAAATCGAGTCCAAGCGAGCCATCTTCCCAAATAGGTTTTAAAATATATCTTAACGAAGGTTCAATTTTTTCAAGCTCGTTTAGTTCTACCCAGTCAGCTGTGGGTATAGCGTTACTCTTTAGAATTTTTTTTGTAAGAAGTTTGGTTGTTGTTGTAAACATTCCTTCCAAAGGAACACCGGAGTATGGGATTTGAAGATAATCAAGTATGGCAGGACAGACATAACACAACTCTCCTTTATTATCAATTGATTCAACAAGGTTGAAAACAAATAACGGATTAATTTCTTTAAGATGGGAGATCACTTTATCTATTTCAAAAGAAAAAGTAACTTCGCTAATTTTATATCCAAGTTCTTTTAAAGTATCACTTACAAGTTCAACTTGTGTCAGCACATCCAATTCATCTGGTAGTGGATTTTCTGAAAGTTTATTATATAAGATTACGACCTTGTTGTTTTTCATTAAATTTTGTTCTTATTAATGCTGATTTCATTATTTTTCCAATTAATTCATTATATGAAACCCCTGCAATCCGGCTTAATATTGGGAGATCAGAATGTACAGGATTTAGTCCTGCTAAAGGATTTACTTCAATGAAGTTAGGAATCCCGTTTTTATCCATACGCAAGTCAATACGTCCGCCGTCCCTGCATCCAAGTCCTTTCCATGATGATAAAGCGATTTCATAACATTCATTTATCACTTCCTGCTCGGGCAGAACATAATCTACCAGCTCCTGATAATTTGCTTTCGAGTTATAAGAATAAATTTTTGATTCCTGGCTTCCTTCTGGTAAATTTTCATTTTCTCTAAAACAAACTTCCATTATTCCAATTGCTTCTGATTCTTCACCTGTACCAACAATGCCAACAGTAAATTCCCTGCCGGGAAGAAATGTTTCAACAAGAACAGCTTGTTTATATTGAGACAGTATGTCAAGGCAAACTTTCTTCAATTCGGAAAATTTATTAATTTTTGAGTTTGGATTAATTCCTTTGCCAGTGCCTTCTGCCACAGGTTTTGCAAATAAAGGGAAAGGCAGATCAATATTATTTATGTCTTTTTCTGATTCTACAACAACAAAATCAGCTGTCGGGATTCCCATGTCGCGGATTACCCGTTTGGTAAGCCCTTTATGAAGAGTAAGAGAATTTACAAGGACATCTGAAAAAGTATATGGAATTTTATAAACGTCCAGAATTGCAGGTACCTGTGCTTCACGGCCTATACCATACATGCCTTCACAGATATTAAAAACAATATCCCATCTTTTTCCATTATGAAGAAGGCTAAGTAATGATCTGACATTTCCAATTCGGTTGGTTTTAAATCCATTTGCTTTCAATGCATTTTCAATACCGGCAATGGTTTCTTCGCTGTCGAACTCGGCGGCTTCTTCATCGGTATAACCTTCAGCAATATAATCGGATTTCAGGTCGTATGCGATCCCAACTCTCATGCGGCAAATTTAATTAATATAGAATAGTCTGGTATTTATAATTTAGCAAAAATCAGGATACTTAAAAACTTTACCTGCGTAATTTTTTAACTGAACATAACCACCTTCTTTTCCAATGTAATATTCGGGAAGCAAAGGAATTTTCCCACCACCACCAGGTGCGTCCACAACATAAGTTGGCACAGCATAACCCGTAGTATACCCCCGCAAGCCATGAATAATCTCAAGACCTCTATCAACTGTTGTTCTGAAATGAGAGGAGCCGGAAATAGGATCGCATTGATAAAGGTAATATGGTCTGACCCTAATCTTGAGAAGTTCGTGAACAAGTTTTTTCATTATGGCTACTTCATCATTTATTCCTTTCAGTAAAACAGTTTGACTACCTAAAGGAATACCGGCATTGGCAAGTTTTTCGCAGGCTTCTTTTACTTCAGGAGTAATTTCAGCAGGATGAGTAAAATGAATACTTAACCATAACGGGTGATATTTTTTCAGAGTATTTACAAGATTAGTTGTGATACGTTGCGGAAGTACTACGGGAACTTTTGTCCCGATACGAATGAATTCCACATGAGGTATTTTACTTAATCTTGAAAGGATGTAGTCAAGTTGGTTATCGCCCATTGTAAGAGGATCGCCGCCTGAAAGTAATACATCTCTTATTTGTTTTCTTGAAGCAATATAATCGAATGCTTTTTCAAGTTCAGCTTTCCCATATTTATATTGCTTTTCTTTAGCCACCATTCTTGACCTGGTACAATAACGGCAATAAGTAGAACAAAAACCGGTAACCAGGAAAAGAACTCTGTCCGGATACCTGTGAATCAGGTTTGGTAATGGGCTGTCGTTTTCCTCGCATAAAGGATCAATGTTTTCTCCTTCAGTGCGTATGTATTCGTCTTCAAGAGGGACAACGCATTTTCTTATCGGGTTATTACGTGATTTATCTTCCAGCAAACTTACATAATATGGAGTGATCCGCAAAGGCAAGGAATCTTCGTTGAAAAAATAAAAATTTTTTTCTTTGATGTTAAGCGGAATAAATTGCTGGAGTTGTTTTTTTGAAGTGATGCTGTTTCTGATTTGCCATTTCCAGTCGAGCCATTCATCATCACTAACGGAGGGGTAATGTTTCTTTATAAATTTTCTTGTGTTTTCACTTATTGTACTGAATTCGGTTTCTTTTTTTTCTGTCAGAACTTTTTTTAGATCGGTTAAGAAGACCGCTCGATAATCTGTAAGTTCTATATGACTTGGAGGTTCTTCATCAAGGGTTATTTCATTTTTTTTATTATCCTGTTCCCTGTGAATTGGATTTTTCATCGTTTCAGTTTTTATTTTATAGTTAAAGTTAATATTAATTTTTGATTTATATTTATATTGATATTAAGTATGCAATAGTAAATTATTTTCATTTTTGAAAATAATTTTTCAAAAAAACTTTTCAATAACTTATTAACTTTTTTTATGTGCATTTCAAAATGGATTATCAGATTTTAGTTGAAGTTTATCTTTTAATATTTTAAAATTTATTATTTCCGAATTAGCAAATTTTTCAAGAAAGTTACTATGATAAAAAATCTATTCTACAGCTTATCAATATTGATAATTATTATGGTTGATTGCATATGGCGGGTCATCCTAATTCATAAATTAAAATCTCCAATAAATATTTTTTATTAAATTTACATTCGCAAAATATAAGGATTTGTTCAGGTTTAAAAAGACAAATACGGCAACCGATACAGAGTTGATTGCTTCGTACAGGCAGACGAACAACAATGTATATGTAGGTGAGCTATTCAAAAGATACTCTCACCTTGTATTCGGTGTTTGTATGAAATATTTGAATGATGAGGATGAAAGCAAAGATGCCGTAATGCAGGTGTTTGAAAAGCTTCTGGATGATCTTAAAAAATATCAAATTGAAAATTTTAAAAGTTGGCTTCATACCACTTCAAAGAATCATTGCCTGATGAAACTTCGTTCAGCGCATTCTGTTTTCATGAAGACAGAAGAATTAAAAAAAGATTACCCTGTTGTTATGGAATTTGATAATGAAATGCATCATGATATTGAAAATATCAATGAATTTTATTTGAGCCAACTTGGAAATGCTGTTGAACAATTGAAGGATGAACAAAAAATATGTGTTGAACTGTTTTATTTAAAAGGCAAATGTTATCAGGATGTGGCTGATTCTACAGGTTATTCAATGAAACAGGTTAAGAGCAATATTCAAAACGGAAAGAGGAATTTAAAAATTTATATTCAGGGTAAATATGAACAACAGGTTAAATAATATTTTTTCAGAAACTGATTGCCTAACACCTGGGTCCTTGACTGCTTATGCAGAAAACAGGCTTAGTTCAGATGAAAGGCACCTTGTTGAAAAACATCTTACAGATTGCGAAATGTGCTCTGAAGCATTGGAAGGATTGTCATCTGTTAAAAACAAAAAAGAACTCCGGAAAATATTTACCGGTATAAACAAAAAAATAGATCAAAGGGTTCAGAAAAAAGCAGCAAAAGTATTTTATTTTAATTTCAACCCGCCTACACACAAGACAGCAATGCGTTTAGCGGCGGCAGCAATTTTAATTACTGTTATTGGAATCACTTTTCTTTTTAAATATTACATGGGCGAACAGAAAAAAGATATGATGGCTCAAAGAGAGGTAAAAGAATCTGAAATATCAAAGCAGGAAAAACCGGCTCTCGAAGAAAATAAAAAAACTGTGACCATTGAGGAGCAAAAATCCAAATTACCCGGAAATAATGAGAAAAATAAGTCAAATGTTATTAAAGATGCGAAAGAAAATAAATCAAGAAATGATATTACTTCCCGTCCAAAAGCTGTGGATAAAGAACCGCTTAAGTATGATGTTGATAAACAACTTAATACTTTTGGAGGCTTTATTATAAATGAAACAAGTAATAAAAATATAGAAACAAAAGAAGAAGATAATGTTGCCTATGGTGGTAACGCTACTAATAATCTTAATGAAACACCAATGGCTGACAGCATTAGTGTTTCTGAAAACTTTATAGAAACAAAAACAACACATCCTGCAACTGCCTATAAAAATGATTTAGCAAAAGAAAGCGGACAGGCAAAACTTAAGAAAAATAAAAAATCTGAAATAAAAGATGAAAACGCTCCTGTTATGTCAGATATTTCTACCGGAAATATAGAAAATAAAGGTGGGGTAAGCGATCAGAGGTATGCAACTGCTGTTAAAAAATACCAGTCGAATGATTATACAGGGAGTATTAACCTGCTTGAATCATACATTTCTGATAATGCCGGCGATTATAATGCGCTTTATTATTGCGGTGCATCGTATTATTTTCTTAATGATTATGTAAATGCAATAAAGTATTTAGATAAAGTACTTATGATTAAAAACGGAAGTTATAATGAAACAGCGCAATGGTATCTTGCTCTTGCTTATATTGGTAATAAAGATAAAAAGAAAGCGGAAAAGATCCTTAACGAAATTATAAAAGCAAATAGCAGTTTTAAAACGCAGGCGGAAGAAAAATTACTTAAGATTAAATAATATACGCAATATGTAATAGGAGTCCAAAAATGCAGGACTAAACATATTGTCTATCGGCATTTACCACTGCATAATTATGAACTT
>CAINEZ010000313.1 GCA_903847905.1 uncultured Bacteroidota bacterium | reverse complement strand
GCCTTCTCTTTTTTTTTGCAACTTAAAAAATTAAGCTGCCATTTGCGGTTCAAAAGAATTAGCAAGAACTTCGAAGAAAGTCCTTTTATTACCTTCTTTATCTAAGTACTCGCGGTTAACTATTCTGCCTGTGAGTGCTACACGCGTTCCTTTTTTAAGAATATCGGCAGCCTTATCAGCGGCTTTGTTCCACAGCGTAATGCGATGCCATGTAGTGTTCTTAACCCATTCGCCTTCTTTATTCTTGTATGTTTCGTCAGTGGCGAGTGTGAAGTGTGCGACTTTGCTGCCATTTTTCAGCGTTTTTACTTCAGGAGCGATTCCTATGAATCCGTTCAGTTCTACTTTGTTTGTTGTTTTCATGGTTTTGATTTTTAGATTTATGATTTATTTATTTATTTATTTTTTTAAAGTTGACAACTTACTTCCAATTGACGAAGCAAAGTAACAGCTGTTTGAAAATGTGATTCGGTTTTTACTTATTTAGATACGTTTAATATCCGTTTGTAGTCGGTTGTGGTCGAATAAATAATGTTCTAAGACTTTGATTATAAGTGATTTTTTTATTAATATTGCTGAATTATTTCTATAGAAGAAATATTCGTACCGAAGCTTTGGTACGGCAAAACAAAAGTTAGGCAACATGCTATGAAAGGACATTCTAAAATAATAAAGCAATTCTTTATGTGGATTGCTCTTTTAATTTTTTCAGCTTCCTGTTTTTGTCAAGTATCAGACAAAAATGAATTTGAAAATCTAAAAAATATTTTGTTCGGAAATTCATCCGATATTTCGGAACTTCCGATCTATGCTGACCCTCCTACAATGGATTTTAATGACTTTAAGAAAGACAGGTTTATATTTCAAATCGACAGCATTGAGATAGAGAAAATAAAAAAATACAGAAATGAATTAGAACCGTTTATTGTGCAACGCATAGACAGCGGTTACTCCTGGGTATATTTAGCTGCCTTCCTCTATTATGAGTCTGCGGTTCCTAAAATAAAAGACATGTTGCTGAACTGTGACAAATTTTATGGTTGGGAAGGAGGAGATTATCAAAAAATTGAACGCTACTTAGATGACGAGCAATATTGTTATCAGATGGCATACATTGCAGCAATTGAACATATAACAGGAAAATCTATTTCAGAGTCAATAAAATTGACAGATCAGGAAAATACTTATTTAAAAAACAAGGCTAACAAATGTGTTGAATGTAATAAAGACGCTTTAGCATTTTGCTGGGCACGTTGGTTATTGGACAAATTGACAAAATGATAAGCACGATTGCCTAACTTAGTTACTGCCACCAGCGGCAGTCCCGATAGCTATCGGGGGTGATTGACTGAAACTTTTGTAAATTAAAAATTATTTGTGGGGCAGACACGGAAGCCCGCCTGACCGGACGGGCAGGTGCGCTAAACGCCGCTACCTATAAGCAACCGCCGGAACATTAGCGTTCATTGGTAAAAATAAAAAATGATAGCCGACAAATATTTATTTACCTTAAAAATTTAAAATTTATGAAAAAAATAACAGTATTATTTTTGTTGGTTTTTGCGATAGCAAAAACTCAGGCACAGAATTATCAAATCAGCTTTGCGGGAACAGGAGCAAGTACAACTGTTGACTCTATAAAAGTAGAAAACCTTACACAATGTACCGATACAACCCTTGGTGGAAGCGATATATTGCATTTGAAAGGAACGACAGGAATAAACGAACTGAGCACCAGTGCGGATAATACTATACATGTCTATCCGAACCCAATGACAGGCAATTGTTCAATAGATTTTGAAGCAACTTCACAAGGTAAAACAACGATTGAACTATATGACATAAGCGGAAAAAGAATTTTGCAAGTGCAGGAATTATTAACAAAAGAACATCAAACATACAGCTTGAACGGGATTAGCAGTGGAATATATACACTGAAAATAGAATCGGATAAATATTCCTATACGGCAAAAATAGTAAGTAGTAATGCAACAATTGGTGCAACGGAAATAAAACATATTGAAACAACGCCGGGCATAGATAAACAAAGTACAGCTCCAAATACCGCAAAAATGAGTAGATCGAAAAGCGGTAAATTAGCAATAGATATGCAATATACTACTGGTGACATATTGAAACTGACAGGGTTTTCAGAAGATGTTTACCGTACTATCTTTATGCTTGTGCCTACACAAGACACAACTGTTACTTTTCATTTTGTTGCTTGCACTGATGCCGACAGCAATCATTACGCTGTGGTACAGATAGGCACACAGATTTGGATGGCAGAAAACTTAAAAACCACAAAATACAATACCGGTGCATCAATAGGCACAACAACCCCTGCAACAATAGATATATCAGGCGAAAGCACACCGAAATACCAATGGGCATATGCTGGTAATGAGAGTAATGTTGCTACTTATGGCAGGTTATATACATGGTATGCCTTAAACGACAGCAGAAACATAGCCCCAATCGGCTGGCATGTAGCTGCCGATTCCGAATGGACAACTTTGACAACCTACTTGTTAGGTGATAGTATTGCAGGTGGTAAACTGAAAGAAAATTGTTCAACGCTTTGGACTAGCCCAAATATAGGAGCATCTGACGAAAGCGGTTTTACTGCCCTTCCGGCTGGTTACCGCATCGTCTATGGAAATTTTGTCGATATTGACGATTACTGTTACTGGTGGAGTTCGACAACATACTACGCTAATGCTTGGTATTATATATTGTATTACGATTACAGCAATATTGTAAAAGACCAAATAGCTAAGTCTTACGGGATTTCTGTGCGTTGCGTTAAGGATAATTGACAATTTGGATTATCAAACAAACCGGAAAGAAAGTTTATACTGAAAAAATTATTAAACAATAACAATATTTTAAGAATGACAGAACAAAAAAGCAAACCTGTCCATAGTAACATGTGGCTTTATTGCAAAGATAGTGGGGACGGCAGCGTTCATTTAATAAAATTTTCATGTAACTTTACAGGAAAGTTTTATTAAATCGGCAACTGAAAGCTACACCCGAACCTTTATCTTTATCAATCCGAATATATTCATAAATATTTTTAAAATGGCAGATCTTTCAGTAAACTTTGTAGGAATAAAAGCTCCAAATCCATTTTGGTTGGCTTCCGGACCGCCTTCAAATTCGGGTTATCAGGTTATGAAGGCATTTGATAGCGGGTGGGGCGGGGCTGTCTGGAAAACACTGGGCATACCAACTATTAACGTTTCAAGCAGGTACGGCGGAGTCAATTATCGTAAAACACGGATGATAGGTTTAAACAATATTGAGCTTATTTCTGACAGGCGCTTATCAGATAACCTGAGAGATATTGAAGATGTAAAAAAACATTTCCCCGGTCATGCAATAATTGCATCATTAATGGTTCAAACCAGGGATGAATGGCATCAGATCGTTAAAGATGCTGAAAATGCAGGCGTTGATGGAATAGAATTAAACTTCGGTTGCCCGCATGGTATGTGCGAACGCGGCATGGGCTCTGCAGTTGGACAGGAGCCAAAACTTATTGAACTTATTACAAGTTGGGTAATGGAAATAGCAAAAGTTCCTGTTATTGTAAAACTCACACCTAATGTTACCGATATTACTTTATCGGCAAAAGCAGCTAAAAGAGGTGGCGCGAATGCTATTGCGCTTATCAATACTATTCAAAGTATTGCAGGTGTTGATATTGATAATTTTATTCCTTATCCTATAGTTGGATCAATGAGTACCAATGGAGGATATTCAGGTCCCGCCGTAAAACCGATAGCTTTAAATATGGTAAAAAATTGTGCAATGGACAACGATGTTTCTGTTCCTATTTCGGGTATTGGCGGGATAGAAACATGGAGAGATGCTGTAGAATTTTTTCTTTTGGGGGCAGGTTCGGTACAAGTTTGCACGGCTGTAATGCATTATGGTTTTGGAATTATTAAAAAAATGATCATCGGATTAGAACAATATATGGATGAAAAAGGTTTTAAAAGTATTGACGAAATAATTGGAAAAGCCTTACCCAATGTTACGAATTGGGAAAACCTTAACCTTAAACACAGGGTAATTGCAAAAATAAACAGAGAAAAATGTACCGGTTGTCAGTTATGCTATACTGCCTGCGAAGATGGCGCATATCAATCAATAGCGCTTCCGGAAAATTCAATTAACCGGGTGCCGATAATTATTGAAGATAATTGTGTCGGTTGTAATCTCTGTTCGCTGGTGTGTCCTGTTGATAATTGTATAACAATGGTAAGAAAAGATAACATTACCGAAATTGAAACATGGAAACAAAGAACCGAAGCAGGTAATATTCCTTCAACTTTTGACGATGAATTGGCTGGCGGATTGAAGCACCCTTCCGCGAATCCGCTTGATGCCTTAAAACGGAAAAAAAATAATTGATATTCTTTTTATGATTTGTTTGTGATTTTTTGCAATGATTCCCTTTTAATATTATGTTTATTCTTCGTTATTTTGAGAAACCGCTGAAAGACATTAATACTGACCATTGTTAAATATCACGGATAAATTCTTTGTTCATACAGGATCACAAATAAAATATGAATAAAAAAACCTTTACCCTGTTCCTTATTCTTCAGCTTTTCGCTGCTAATTCTTTCGGTCAACTCTGGTATGTTACCCGTGGTCTTTCAACCGATGAAGTAGCATGGGGCGTAGATGTGGAAAGCGCAGGAAACATATATTGGGCAGTGGAAGAAAAAAATCAATTGCCCTTTTGGTATTACAATATTTTTCTTTTCAAGATCGATTCCACTGGAGAACAAATCTGGCAGAGTTTGCCATTTGGCGGGACATACAACGATATTGCTTTTGTTGTAAAAGTGAAAGGACAAAATGTTTACCTCGCAGGAAGAACTGATTCCACTCTTAATCCTGATTCGGGTGACGCTCTTGTGTTAAGTTACAATACAAACAATGGCGGGCTAAATTGGCAATATTCTTATAATCCTGTTCCCGATAATGGCTATGAAGAAATTGACGACCTCATCGTTCAGCCCGATGGCATCTATCTTTCCGGCTGGACAAAAGGACAAACTACTAATGAGGATTTTCTTATTCAAAAGATCAGTTTAACTGGACAATTTGTTTGGACAAACTCATGGGATTATAACAATCAATTTGACGGCGCAAACGGGCACATGGCAATGGATAATAATTTCATATATACAGCAGGAAATACTGATTTACTTAATGGTTCATTGGTTTGTTTTAGTCGGACTAATGGTGCATATCAATGGGATGTTACATGGAACGGTTCCAGCAACGACGAAGCGCTGGGACTTACAATGAGTTCCGACTCTATGCTTTATGTGGTAGGTTATTACGGGAGTTCACAAAATGGATCACAAACATGTCTTAAAAAATTTTCCCGTACAGGGCAGTTGTATTGGACTAAGATCTGGGGTGGCTCAGGAACAGAGGACTCGCGCTCACTTGTTACCGATGGCGACAGCATCATTTATGTTGCAGGCACTACCTCCAGTTATGGTAGCGGAGGCAAGGATATCTTTATTCTTAAATACGATTCAGCGGGAACATTGATTGATTCACTTATCTGGGGCGGAATGTATGATGAAGTTGCAAAGGATGTGGTAATGCATGGCGATTATCTTTACATAACAGGTGAAACACAAAGTTACGGTAATGGGGAAATCAATGGAGATCACAAAGAAGACGGACTACTCCTGAAAGTGAATGGAAGAACAATGCAGGCGCCTGATTCCACGATGACAAATATTTTACCTTCTTTATTAAATGAACAAAATGCAGTTGAAATTTATCCAAACCCATCAAACGGAAATTTTCAATTGTCATTAGGTAATGGACATCAGGTAAAAAATTACGAACTGAAAATATTTGATGTTTTTGGCCGAATAGTAATGCGATCCGAAAATATTAACGGTTGTCTGAAGATTGATTGTAGCGATCTTAATAATGGATTATATTTGCTGCAATTGATAAAAAATAATATAGTAATAGAACAAAAGAAAATAATCAAACAATAAGCTTGTTTTATTCATAAAAATATTTAAAAGACTCAAGTCTCAAGCCCCAAGTCTCAAACCCGCCTACCCTGCTACCGGACAGGCAGGCGGCCGGCAGGTTCCAAGGAAAGAAAATAGTCCTTGAAAATATATTTTTTCTTTGATCTCTTGGAGCTTGGAACTTGGTATTTGGGGCTTGGATCTTCAAATTTTCAACGATATTTTTTTTTTGTGAATAATTCAGGTTAATACTAAACCTT
>CAINEZ010000312.1 GCA_903847905.1 uncultured Bacteroidota bacterium | reverse complement strand
GTTCACGCATCGTATTAAAAAAATAAAAATTAATGGAAATTGGATGTTATCAGAAATAACAAAACCAGTACAAGTTCTTCTTGAAAAGCTAAATTTAAATATTACGTAAATTGATAGCGGAGTTACGGTATAATATGATGTTACGTTATAAAATCAAAAAACGAAAGATGATGCGAATAATTTTTTGTTGCTTGTTTATTATAGGATTTATTATACAACCTATTAAAACTTATAGTTCTGATAAAAAAACAGAATATGGATTAAACGCAAATTTTTCAATTTCAATAAATCAATATTTTAATAAGCCTAAAACCGGATTGGCTCCATCTTTTGGGTTGTATTATATTTTATGTCCCGAGAAAAATAATTTTGGATTATATACTTCAATCAATTATGAGAAATATAATTTTATTATAAGAAACATAGATAATAATTTATATGAATCTCATTATAATTTTGATTATGATGATATTATTATAAATTATAGTGCTGCTCGGAAAATACATGAAAATAGTTTGTGTTTAGATTTTGGATTATTTGTCAAGTATATTTTTTCACAGCCAAATATAGTTATAATAACTTCCAATAAGTTAACAGGTAAAAGAACATTTATTGATAATAAAAATGAAGATATTACAACAGTTATCAACAAAAAAATATATCAAGGAATAAGTATCGGTTTATCTAAAAATTTTAAAAGAATAGGTTTTCAAGTTAGAATTTCAGAAATGCTTCATTCGCCTATGCATGTTAAAAGTATTATAGGTGCAGATAAAGAAGTATTAGAATTTAAAATATTACCATTAGAAATATTTGCTGGGGTAAGATATAATATTAGTAAAAGAATAAAAAAGGTATAATGTGTGATTAAAATCTTTTAAATTCTTTTTATCTGAGCGCCAATTTTTTGCAGTCGGATTTCAATATCCTGATAACCGCGGTCGATCTGTTCTATATTGTGAATCACACTTTTTCCCTGTGCAGACAAAGCGGCAATAAGCAGTGATATTCCTGCGCGAATATCAGGTGTAACCATCTCAACGCCACGCAGAGGAAACTGCCTGTCTAAGCCAATAACAGTTGCTCTGTGCGGATCGCAGAGTATGATCTGCGCGCCCATGTCAATAAGTTTATCAACGAAAAACAAACGGCTTTCAAACATTTTCTGGTGTATAAGTACGCTTCCTTTAGCCTGCGTAGCAACAACAAGAATTACGCTTAAAAGGTCGGGGGTGAATCCAGGCCAGATAGCATCAGCAATTGTTAATATTGAACCATCAATAAAGGTTTCGATTTCGTAATGTTTCTGTTCGGGGATAAAAATATCATCACCCTTACGTTCAAGTTTAATACCAAGCCTTTTGAAAACATCGGGTATAATTCCAAGTTGATCATAAGCGACATTTTTTATAGTAATTTCGCTTTGCGTCATTGCTGCAAGACCAATAAAACTGCCTATTTCGATCATATCTGGGAGCAGGCGATGCGAGGTTCCTCCCAAAGATTCAACACCATCAATAGTAAGCAGGTTTGAGCCTATGCCGTTTATCCTGCCTCCCATTTTTGTAAGCATCCTGCAAAGCTGTTGTATATAAGGTTCGCAAGCGGCATTGTAAATAGTAGTAGTGCCTTTTGCAAGAACAGCAGCCATGATAATATTAGCAGTTCCGGTAACGGATGCCTCGTCGAGGTGCATATATGTTCCCTGTAATCTTTTTGCTTTTACTTCGTAAAAACTATCTGCCGCATTAAAATTAAATTCAGCGCCTAATTTATGCAGTCCGATAAAGTGTGTATCAAGTCTGCGCCGTCCTATCTTATCACCTCCGGGTTTAGGAATATATCCTTTGCCAAAACGCGCCAACAGCGGACCTATAATCATAATGGATCCCCTGAGACTTGTTGCTTTCCGCTTGAAATCATCGGTGTACATGAAATCAAGATCCAGGTTATCTGCCTGGAAAGAACATTCTCCTTCATTCTTTCGTTCAATTTTTACTCCAAAGTCTTTCAGCAGTTCAATAAGTTTGTTTACATCGCGGATGTTTGGAATATTGCTGATGGTTACCATTTCCGGAGTAAGCAGGGTAGCGCATATTACCTGTAATGCCTCATTTTTGGCGCCTTGGGAAATAATTTCGCCTTTGAGTTTTTTACCTCCTATAATTTCAAATGAACTCATGGTAAATGGGTTTGAATTTGTGAGTGCAAGATATTAAAATATTATGTGTTTTAAATTATTTTATTGATGATATTTTTCAAATAAAGAGGAGCATTTTCAGAGCTTTCTTCAGGCGACCAGTTTGCAAAAATTTTATCTTTTGCTGCATCGTAAGGACCGTCTTTCACTTCATAATATACAGATCCTTTCTCTAAAGATAAAGCTGTATGCCATGCTCCCAAAGTAATTTCCGTCGCATAATTTCCCTTATCTCTGTCAAGTATAATATGATCTGTAATATTGCCACGATCATCAAATTCTAAAACAGCAATAATGCCTTTTAATAAAATAAAAACTTCCCGTTTGCCAGGATTTATATGCTTATGAGGTCTTATATAAGTGCCCGGCTCAAGTGCATTAAGCATTCGCTGCAAACAATCAGAATCTTCTTTGTGAAAATTATAATTTTTTCTTTTTCGTGGAGAAATTGAAGCTTCAAAAGATAACTGATCTAATAAATCATTTGTGATTTTTATCATGTTCAGTAAATAATCTTGATTGTCTTGCATACTGTGCCATCATTGTATTCCATGAGATATACTCCATGTGTCAAATTCTTTACAGGAATAAGAAATTTATGTTTGCCTTTAGGAAGCCTCTGATCGCAGAGGATTGCAAGCTGCCGCCCTGAAATATCCATAATTTTCAAAGTAATATTAGCTGCTTCCATAAGTTGAAATATTACTGCTGACGAAGTGTTAAGGGGATTTGGGTAAACAGATAAAAGATGGTCGTACTGTTCTTTGTAATCGTTAATGCCTATTGGCAGATTAGTTATATAAAAGGGAGCTGAAAAAATATACTGGTCGTCATATTGCTTAGCTTTCAAATAAAGCCATTTTGAAGCGGATGGTGTAATATAAACTATCGTATCAAGGAATGCAGCATGATTAGTAAGATTCATAAATATATGTCCATTTGCGCCTATCAGTTGGATGTTGTTCCATTGTTCTGAATCCGCATCATTCAGCATAATATGAAGGGGCATATTTGACGCGTATGAAATTTCGCTGCCCATAGGTGTTCCGTTGATATCAAGCCATACAGAAGAGTTTTTATCCATAGTTGAAAATGTACGACCTGCCTTGATTGCATCAAATAAATTCTGGCGTGTTAATCCTGTTGCCCAAATTCCTGTTCTTCCTTCATTTTTTGTGCCCCAGTCAGCATTGTGATTATCCTGATTATTCGAAGGAGAAACATGCCAGTTGCTGTCTAGTGCTTCCATGTAAAAATATTCTTCTAAATAAATTATTATTTCAATCAAAGCGAATGCTGAATCAGCAGATGTTCCCATATTGGTAAATGAATTCCATTTATTGCTAGTAAAAGGATAACCAGGATGATTGAATTGAACAATAGCAGGCGATTCGTTAAGTACACTCTGAACAAAAGCGCTCCAGTTATTCAAATTCGATGTTGAAACCATATCAGGTGTGTTGAATACATTACAGTGTCCCAAAGTATCGGAAGTCCATTCATATCCTGCAATGCCAATAAATACGCTATCTTGGGTTACTTCATCAGCCATAAACTTTATTGAATCCCATTCAGAAGTGTCAAGAGCTTCAAGATGGTCGGTTACGGCAAGGAAATCAATTTTAGCGGTATCTCTTGCATAAATAAAAGCGCGACGGGGAGTTCCCATACCATCGCTGTAACTAGTGTGACTGTGAAGATTGCCGAAGTAACAATGCATTGTTTGCTGCGAAAAAGAAAAAAAGGGAAAAAGAAAAAAGAAAATTATAAAAAACAAACGATTATTTTTTTTCATTTTTGTTATCATGTATTTTTTCATTTAGTATAAATATTAATTGATTTTTCTTTTCTCACTACACCATAATTACTCGAATAATTCCCCCTGAAAATCTTTATATTCGAAATTCAGAAGCCATTTTTTTCGCCAGATTCCGCCTGCATAGCCCACAAGACCGCCATCGCTGCCTATTACCCGGTGGCAGGGGATCACAATAGCCAGGGGGTTTTTACCTACCGCGTTTCCAACAGCCCTTACGGCTTCTTTATTTTCCAATTTTTTTGCGATATCATTATAAGTTTTTGTTTTACCAAAAGGGATTTTCAGTATTTCATTCCACACTTTTTTCTGAAAATCGGTGCCTTCAAGATCAAATGAAATATTAAAAGATTTTCTTTTCCCATTGAAAAAATCATTCAACTGATTGACGCATTCACGCAGGCACGGAGGGTTTTCGATAACATTATTTACATTGGCAACAAACGAAATAAACGATATGCCTTTTTCGCTTCCCCTGATTTCCAACAATCCGATCGGGGACAGGTAATATGTTTTTTTTATATCTTTTGATTTTGTTGAAGTTGATTTCATTGCTTAAAAGTAATAAAAAAAATAAAAATCAATATATGTAAATTTTAGTATAAAAAATGTTTCATACCCTGTTTGTCAGAATGACAGGCGTAAAGAAGTAAATTAATACCACTTGCCAATTTTAACTTTTTCATGGTTTTTTATTCTATCTATTAGATTTTTTTCATCATTATCTGTTATTAACATATTACGATGTTCGGGGTGAAGGAGTTTTTCAAGAACAGCATGGTCAAGTTGTTTCAGGTAATTATCAAAAAAACCATTGATGTTAAATAAAGCGCATGGTTTATTAATCATGTTGAGCTGGTTAAGTGATAGCACTTCCGATATCTCATCCAATGTGCCGTATCCGCCAGGCATTGCAATAAAAGCATCTGAAAGTTCTATCATCATTGCTTTACGGTCATTCATATTTTTTACAACATTTAACTCCGAAAGTCCGAGATGCGCAATTCCTTTATTATAGAGGTATTCAGGAATTACTCCTATAGCTTTCCCACTGCTGTTTAAAACAGCATCTGCAATTATGCCCATTAGTCCCAGGTTGCTTCCTCCAAAAACAAGAGTAATGTTTTCCTGTGCCATATGCTTTCCCAGGGCTTCAGCTTTCTCTTTATACGAAGAACTCTCGCCAAAACTTGAACCGCAAAAGATGCAGATGTTATTTATTAAATTACTCATTTATGAATAAAGAGTTATACGAAAAAATAAAGTTAATCCGCAATTAATTTTTTATACTTTATTCTTTTAGGTCCTGTGTCGCCAACGCGTTTCTTTTTATTTTCTTCGTAATCGGTATAACCGCCTTCAAAAAAATACACCTGCGAATCGCCTTCAAAAGCGAGGATATGAGTTGCAACTCTGTCGAGGAACCAGCGGTCGTGAGAAATGATAACAGCACAACCGGCAAAATTATCTAAACCTTCTTCTAATGCGCGTAAGGTGTTTACATCAATATCATTTGTCGGCTCGTCTAACAAAAGCACGTTGGCTTCTTCTTTTAGTGTTAATGCAAGATGCAGCCTGTTACGTTCTCCTCCCGAAAGCATTCCGCATTTTTTTTCCTGGTCTGCTCCGCTGAAGTTAAATCGCGCCACATAAGCGCGGGCATTCATTGAACGGCCACCCACCTGGATAATTTCGCTGTCGCCGGAGATCACCTGGTAAACAGTTTTTTCAGGATTGATGGCTGTATGCGACTGGTCCACATAACCTATTTTCACTGATTCGCCAATGCGAAAATCGCCTTTATCAGATTTTTCCGAACCAATTACCATGCGGAATAAAGTTGTTTTCCCGGCGCCATTAGGACCTATAATTCCAACAATTCCTGCTGGTGGCAAAGCAAAGCTGAGGTTTTCAAATAATAATTTTTCGCCAAAAGATTTCGAAACGTTGTTCGCTTCAATTACCATATTACCCAATCGGGGACCATTAGGAATAAATATTTCGAGGCGTTCTTCTTTTTGTTTAACATCTTCACCCAACATTTTCTCATAAGCATTCAACCTTGCTTTTCCTTTAGCCCTGCGTGCAGAAGGAGCCATGCGCACCCATTCAAGTTCGCGCTCAAGGGTTTTACGTCTTTTACTTTCAAATTTTTCCTCTTGCGCAAGTCTTTTTGTTTTCTGATCGAGCCACGAAGTATAATTTCCCTGCCAGGGAATACCCTCACCTCTGTCGAGTTCAAGTATCCAACCAGCTACATTGTCTAAAAAATAACGGTCGTGAGTAACTGCAATTACAGTTCCTTTATATTGCTGCAAATGTAATTCCAGCCATTGTATTGATTCAGCATCAAGATGATTGGTAGGTTCATCAAGTAATAAAATATCAGGTTCTTTTAGTAATAGCCGACACAATGCCACACGCCTGAGTTCTCCGCCTGACAGATTTTTTATTAACGCATCACCGTCAGGGCAACGCAATGCATCCATTGCGCGTTCGAGTCGTGAGTCGAGTTCCCATGCATTATGATGTTCGAGCAATTCGGTAAGTGTTCCCTGCCGTTCTATAAGCTTGTTCATTTCGTCATCGCTCATGGGTTCGGCAAACTTCATGTTAATATTTTCATATTCTTTTAAAAGATCAACTACTTCCTGAACGCCTTCCTGTACAATCTCTTTCACGGTTTTTTTTTCATCCAATTTCGGATCCTGTTCAAGATAACCAACTGAATATCCCGGAGAAAAAACCACTTTACCCTGGTATGATTGCTCAATACCGGCAATGATCTTAAGCAAAGTAGATTTTCCCGAACCATTTAAACCAATGATGCCGATCTTTGCGCCATAATAAAATGAAAGGTAAATATCCTTTAACACTTGTTTGTGTGGAGGGAATATTTTGCTAACACCCACCATTGAAAAAATTATTTTTTTATCGTCGGCCATATATCTTAAATTTATTTTAAAAATGATTAATAATCAAAAGGTATAAGGTATAAGGGAATATGGATTTACCCTATACCATATACCTATATTCCACTTTTTTGTATTCATCCCGTAATTATTATAATAGTCAAAAGTTACCTAACATTTGCAATTTTATCAAACATTAGTTATGTTCTTTTACTCTTCTGTTATTGGCAATAGAATGGCAAATATCGGTAAAAAAATTCTTTTGCGCGAATGTATATTTTAAAATATTTCATCGCAATAACTCAAAACTGATTAAGAGTTTAATAATAACAACTCGGCGGCGTAAAAGGCAATATAAGGAATAATTTTTCACCACATACCTGCCTGCCCTGCCTACCGGCAAGGCAGGCGGCAAGGCAGGGACACAATAGAAACATAGAATAACACATAGTTTTAATAAGACTTTCTATATCTTGAAGACTTGGAAAGTCTGTATTCAAATACAGACCTATTGAAATCTATGTAACTATACCGCACATGCGCATAGGCGTCAAGCTAAGGAGTTAATTTATTATTGGAATCGCATGCTGCATAAAGAGTTTGTTTGGACTAAAGTCCCTGAATTTATTGCATTTGTTATCCACGGACTAAAGTCCGTGGCAATTAATATATCCTGCATAATTAATTGTGGGATTCAATTGCCCCGACATTTATGTCGGGGGTATGAATGCCTCATATTACAAGGGCTTTAGCCCAATAAGGAAATTATTAACTTGACAAGTATGCGCACATGCGGAACTATGTGGTAAAAATACATTAGTATCAAATCGCTGAATTGTTAGGTTTCATACCTGAAAAAAATAATTATTTTTACACAACTAAAAAAATGATCAGTTAGAAATAATATTTTAAAACTTTACTTATGAAAAAAATTGCATTGTTACTTATTCCTTTTCTTGTTATAGTTGCCCTGTCATTCAAAAGTTATGACAACAGCAGTATTAAAAGCGCCTCTGTTTGCGATAGTCTTAACATATCATCGCAGGAACATCTTATGATGTCGGTTTTATGGTATCAGAGGTCTGCCGAAATGAAAGCGCTGTATTATCAATGTTATAATATGGCAAAGATGATCGTGGATAATAAATTAAAAGAAAATAAAGCAGTCACGAAAAATGCAGTGGTGCTTGATATCGATGAAACCGTATTGGATAATTCTCCTTACGAAGCATGGATGATTGATAAGAGTTTTCCATATTCAGTAAAAACATGGAAAATATGGACAAAAGCTGCAATTGCAAAACCAACACCCGGAGTGGTTGAGTTTTTAAATTATATTAAATCAAAAGGAGTAGAAGCATTTTATGTTTCTAACCGCGAAATTGACGAACGTGACGCTACTTTAAAAAATATGATAAATGAAAAAATTCCTTTCGCTGATTCAATCCATATACTTCTTAAAAATAATTCCAGTAATAAAACTGACAGGTACAAAAGCATCGAAAAGAAATATAAAATTATATTGACCATTGGCGACAACCTTCGTGATTACAACGAAATATTCGGAAACCGGAAAAACAATTATGGCTTGAATATGGCCGATAGCCTGAAAAATCAGTTTGGCGAGAGCTTTGTTATTTTACCTAATCCAATGTATGGCGACTGGGAAAAAGCCATCTACAATGGAAAGTTTCCTTCGGAAGTTGAAAAAAATAAAATTAGAAGAGCAGCTTTGCAACCTTATAAAGAATAAATTTTAAAAATTGTAAAAAAAAATCTTTACTTATACTTATTTAACTTGGCGGGTTATTATTATGACCGTTGTTATTGGAATTATTATTATTCTGGCTATGATTCTGGTTCTGATTATTTCTTGATTTATTTCTCTGTAAACTAATATTTCTGCGGTTATTGTTGTTTTGTTTAGGATTAAGATTTACTCTGCGTTTGTTATTAGCCAAAATATCCCTTGTATCGCTCAGTATCACTTCTTTTCCTAATTTCAACTTGCCTCCAGATAACAACTCCAGGTGATCTGCAATTACTTCATCAGTTACCGATTCGCGGTTCCAATTGAGATATGATTTCTTAAGATGATTTGCAATGGTCTTTACCAGCGAATCTTTCTGAGCGCCATCCTCCATTTCAATTGCTTTCTTTATAATACGTTCTATATTATTTCCATAATGTTTGAAAGCAATATTATATGTAGGGTATGCAATTTTTTCGGGTTTGTGATCAATGCTTTTAGTTGAAGGCATAGGAAAAGGAGCATCCACATCTAATTTAAGATCAGATAAAATAAAAAGATGATCCCATAGCTTATGCTTAAATTCGTTATTATCGCGCATTTGCGGATTTAGTTGCGACATCACGTTTATAATGGCTTTTGCCATTCTTGTCCTTTTTTCGCGGTCTTCAACGGTAAGGGTGTAATCAATCATTTTACTGATATTCCTGCCGTATTCTGTGATAGGAAGGAATTCGCGGGTGGTGTTGTATTCCATAGAAAATGTAAATGGTGAAATAATGTGTTAATAAAATTAAGGGGGATATTTATAATGCAAAGATATAATTTTTTTTAACCTGATTAATAATCAAATGTATCATTGTGTAATGTATGCCTGAGAAATGTCAGCCTGAGTATGTCACACTGAGCTTGTAGAAGGCTAACCGAAGCCCTGTTGAAATACGACCTCAATAAACTCGGTCTGACAGTAAATCTTTTATATGTTAATAGCACAACGAGTTAAATGTTTTATTAAAATTGTCAGAGCTTTCGCAGTCTTTAACGAAGTTCAGCTAAAGCAGCTTTTATTCTGCGCATCGCTTCTATAAGTAGTTTGTTTGATGTTGCATAAGAGAACCGTATGCAATTCGGGTCGCCAAAAGCATTGCCGGGAACAACAGCAACATAAACTTTATTAAGAAGATAATCGCAAAGTTCAGGAGCGCCTTTAATTACAACCTTTCCGTCAGTTTTGCCGAAATAATATGTTACATCGGGAAAAACATAAAAAGCTCCATTAGGAACATTAGTCTTTATTCCCTGAATTTCATTCAGAAGTTTTATTACCAGGTCACGTCTTTCATGGAATGATTTCAACATAGTTTTAACTGATGAAAGATCTCCGGTAAGAGCTGCCAGTGAAGCTTTTTGAGCAATAGCGCAGGCTCCTGATGTAACCTGTCCCTGCAATTTATTACAAGCGTCAACGATTTCAGAAGACGCAGCCATATACCCGATCCTCCAACCTGTCATTGCAAAGCTCTTCGAAACACCATTTACAACGATCACTCTTTTGCGGATATTTTCAAATTGGGCAATTGATTCATGACTGCCAACGAAATTTATATGTTCATATATTTCATCCGATAAAACATAAATTTTTTCGTGAACTGCAAAAACATCAGCAAGCGCTTTTAATTCATTTTTGGAATATACTGATCCTGTAGGGTTGCAGGGAGAACTGAAAATAAATAACTTGGTCTTAGGAGTTATCGCCTTTTCCAGCTGGGCGGGAGTTATCTTAAAATCGTTTTCAATACTTGCAGTGATATAAATTGGTTTTGCTTCGGCAAGTTTTATTATTTCTTTATAGGAAACCCAATATGGCGCAGGAATAATCACTTCGTCGCCCGGGTCAAGCAGGCTTAAAACTGCATTTGCAATTGATTGCTTAGCTCCGGTTGAAACAATTATATTTTCTTGTTTAAAGTCAAGATTATTTTCTCTTTTGAATTTCTGACAAATCGCTTCTCTGAGGTCTGGAAATCCACACACAGGAGGATAAAAAGAAAAATTCTGATCTATAGCGGCTTTCGCTGCTTGTTTAATATGATCGGGAGTGTTGAAATCGGGTTCACCGATACTCAGGTTAATTACATCGAATCCCTGTGATTTAAGTTTACGGCTCAAATTAGCCATTGCCAATGTTTCCGATTCTGAAAGTTTGCAAATTCTCTCTGATATTGTAGTCATGATAGTGTTTATATTAGTTGATTAATTTTTTGTAAAAATAAATATTTATAAAGAAATACAAAAAGAATGTTGACAATGTTTCGGCGCTTGCTTTTTGGTTGCGGTGTTTAACCATTTCCGTTTTTACGAAGCACTGCCGTTTAAATTTATTACTTCTCTGTACTATGAGTGCTGTCCCGCCATTGAAAGTAACCGCCTGCTATAGGTAGTTTTTTAGTCAGGCACTTTCTTTTGGATTGGCTCCATATTTATTTGCTCCACCACACTGTCAGTGCAGAAAAGTACAATAAGCCATATGGCACCGATAATTGGAATCAGTGCTACTAATATATACCAACCGCTTTTCCCAACATCATGAAGTCGCCTAATCTGGACTGCTAATCCCGGAATTAAAACAGCTATGGCATATAATATTAAGAATAAACCACCATTTACTCCTATTGTATCTCTAAAAATAATTCCAAATAAATCAAAGTCTACCTTATTCATAGTTGTTCCGAAAATATTATCAAGGACTACTGCTAAAACGGAAAAAATAATATTGAACAAAACAAACATCCAATATTCTTTTCTTCTTGCTCGTCCACTGAAATTAGCATAGTTCTTTAACACCGTGAAATACCAATTCATAATTATATGTCTTTATTTACTTCTACTCATTAAGCTTTCCTGCCTGTCGCCTGCCTACCGTCAGCTACCGTGTGGACATCAAAGATTCTCTTATTTTTCAAGGAATAAGGCGAAACTCTTGCATGGATGGCACGCCCCTCAGCCGCGCTTCGTGACGTCATATCGGTTCC
>CAINEZ010000311.1 GCA_903847905.1 uncultured Bacteroidota bacterium | reverse complement strand
TATTCCATATCACTATTATAATCGGATATAAGTTTGTCGTTAGTGAAATTACTTTCAATTTTAGTATATTGTTTCCCTTCAATAACTTCATTGTTCCTGATTATCTTTGATGCAATATTACCTTCGTTGCTGTATGCAAGAACAATATCCTCTCCGTCTAAAAGAACTTTAACCCGTTCGTGTAAGTTAGGTGTAAGAATGTTCCATATTTCAAAACTATTATCCCACAAAAGTTCTCCGTTTTTATTGAAACAGGCGATGATCGCATTTGTATAGCGGTATCCGTCAAAAACTGTATATGAAACAGTAACAGGTCTCCCGTACGAATCGAAACTTGTATAATACATAGTATGATATTCCGGATAATAAGTTTCGGCAACCATTATGTAAGATGAATCTCTTTTAATAATATCATGCACCAGCAATTGATAATTAAATGAAATTTCTTTCCCTTTAAGTTCCATTCTTTTAGCTTTCTTAATCATATTTAAAGTTCTTTTTCCATTTATGTAGGAATAGAAATTTGGAAATTTGGAAAAATTATAAAACTTAATATCTTGTTGCTGTCCGTTAACGATATTGCAAAAGTAAATTCCGGTTGAGCTTTCCGAAAAGCCTGCAAATGCAGGATTTGCTTTGTTACCCTTGGTAATGTTGTTGTAGGTGCCGATCAGGATTTTTTCATTTTCATTAACTGATACAATTTTACCGGTATTCAGTTTTCTTTTTTCATCATTCGTTACGAGTTTCAGGCTGCTGATCTTTGACCCGTCAGTATTGAACTCGTCAATATACATAGCATTTGTTTTGCGCGGTATATGGTTTTTGATAGTTGCAATAAAAGCGTTATTTTTATCGTCGTTGCTTAAATTTTCCACATACGCCTGAGATGGATATGGGTCAGAAATAATCCTGGTAACGCCATTTGTCAAATTATAACTATAAAAAAATGGTTGATATTTATTTACATTCATACCTGTAATAGCAGGAAGCAGGGTAAAAGTTAAACATGACTGGGCGCAATTGCCAGCCTTTTTAGGCAAAGTATGTCCTGAAAGCATAACAACATCGTTAATAACTTTAAATCCCGAAATAGTTGATCTTACTGGTATTGTAGAATTATATGTCTGAATGTTTTTTTTATCAATATCTATTTTTAATATTTGAAAAGCGCCGCTGGAACTTGAAGACGTGCTGTTTTCAAGATACAGGTAAAGGTACTCATCGCTATAATCAAAATACACGACTCGCAGATTTTTCAGTACAGGATGTTCCTTTGTCCATTTTTCTTTGAAATTGGTATCATAAAGAGTGAAGTACCATTTATTATTTTCCTTATCTGCGTTTTCATTGCTCTGAAAAAATAATAGTACGCCTTTCTCACCAAACGGAATAATTACATAAGAGTCGGAACTTGATTTTGCTTCAATTTCAACACGCAGGGGTTTGTCCTGATCCTGAGCTTTCATGAAAACGGGGAAAAATAAAATAAAAATGATGTAAAGAAAGATGTTAATATATGGCTTCATTATGCGTAATATAATTAAAAATATTTGGTAATAAATAAAAATTTTGTAATGATAACCTCTTATTCCCAATGACTATTGAAGATTATATATTATAATTTATACAAAAGCAAATTTATACAAAAAATTCAGTTTTTTGTATAATGTATAATTTTACCTTTGCTTATATTTCTATATTTGCAACAACAAATCTTATGAAAAAAGACAAAGGGATCGTATCTGAGTTATCAAAAACTTTATTTTGGGATGTGGATATAGCTACAATAAATCCCCAAAAACACGCCCATTATATTATAGAGCGGGTATTGTCGCTTGGTACAATGAGAGATTTCCAATTGCTAAAGGAATATTACGGAAAACCCAAAATAAAACGAATAGCCAAAATATTGCGTTATATGGACGATCGTGTACTGCATTTTTGCAGCGCCTATTTTAACATACCAATTAACGAATTCAGATGTTACACACAAAAACAGTTGAACCAAACATACTGGAACTACTAAAAAGCCTTATGCGTAAAGATTACCTTCAGCAATTTGTGCTGGTTGGTGGCACCGCTCTGGCTTTGCAAATTGGTCATCGGAAATCTATTGATCTGGATTTGTTCACTATTCAGGATTTTAACTCCGACTACCTTATTCCTGTCCTTTTAAAAGATTATGATTTGAAGCCGGTACTTCAACTTCCTCAAACACTTATTTGCACAGTGAATAGCGTAAAAGTAGATTTTATACGTTTCAAATATCCATTTATTCGCCCGATAATTCAAGAGGAAGGAATAAGAATGTTATCTATTGAAGATATTGCGCCCATGAAATTAGACGCTATCACAGGACGCGGCAGTAAGAAAGACTTTTTTGATTTATATTTTCTTTTACAACGATATGATATAGAAACTCTATTTTCGTTTTATCTGGAAAAATATCCACATCAAACCACTTTTCATGTAGCAAGAAGTTTAAGCTATTTTGTAGATGCAGAATCTTCGCCAGATCCAATGGTTTTTGACAAAAAAGTAACCTGGACAAAAGTCAAAAAAGCTATTATAAAAGAAATTCAAAAGTTATAACCGGACATAAAAGAAAACTTTTTACATATCCAAAATAATTTCATTTAACCACCTTATTCTTTATGATCATCACCGTGCCGTGCATATCGGGTACTTCAATTATATTTTCAGGAATTGTTTTTGTAAATTCATTCACCGCTTTTATAGCGCCTTCCCATTTGTTATTATAATCGTGAATTATAATTACACCGCCCGGTGACAAATGTTTATAAAAATATTCACATCCTTTTTTAATAGGATTATAAAGGTCGGCATCAATATTTACTAATGCAAAAATTTCGCTTTCAAGATCTTTTGTTGTATCAGGAAAATGTCCTTTGTGAATAATAATATTATTATTTCCGTTGATATATTTTAAAACTTTCTTTTCGTCAGTATCGGCAAAATTTTTTGTAGAATAAGTTGCGGCTTCACCTGTTTCGGCTTTCAGGTCATCTTTTTTAAAACCCTCAAAAGTATCGAAAAGATGGAGCTTTCGCGATCTTTCCATCTCGTGAATTATTTTTGCAGTTTCGCCTTTATATACTCCCAATTCTGCAAATGCTCCTTTTACATTTTCTTTTTTTATTCTTTCGATCTGAAACCAGAAATTATAAAATCTTATTTTGTCATCGTAATTTTTCTCAAGCTGAATAAGCTCTGTAGATATTTTTTTATTTTTCAGCATGTATAACCATTGTGCAGGATAATATGATTTTTCCTTAATAGAAAGGATTAAGTAACGAACCATTAACACAACCACCGCAGCAATCAGAGTTATTGCTGTTATCTGGAAAATGTAAGTGTATAAAGCGATAATGATATTCAACATTATTATTGACATTCAAAGATTTAGTTAATATGAATACATCTAATCCCCTTGCTTTTCTTTAGGCGGTGATTAGGGATGAAGGAAATAATCAACTATTATTAATAATATTGGAAATAATATACAAACTAAAAGATTTTTTTTAAAATTTTTATTATTGTCAAAGAAATAGGTTAAAATGGGTAATATTGCATATCCAATATAGGCTAGAAATACTTTAAGTGGGAAAATAGATCCCCAAGCAATTATTGTGATTCCTTTATAAAAAAGATATATCACGAACCTTGTTAAGACAGCAACAGTATATGAAATTGCTATAATAAGCGCCACATCAATTATTCTTTTTTTCATAATTTAAGATTTAAAACAAAAGTAAAAAACCGTATCAAATATGTGTAAAAAAGAGTCATAATAATATTATTATGTTTTTTCTTACCTTATCACTGCCTGAATTTTTTCAGTGTAGATTTTTATCAACTTATTCATTATTCGTTCAATTTCAGCATCAGTCAATGTTTTTTCTTCATCAAGCAATGTAAAACTTACAGCATAAGATTTTTTATTTTCTGCAATATTTTCTCCAACATATACATCAAATAAATTTACCTGCTTTAAAAATTTTGGTTCGGTTTTATAAGCCAGTTCTTCGATTTCTGAAAATTTTATTTTTTTATCTATCAATAATGCAAGGTCTCTGCGTACCTCCGGGAACTTTGAAATATCCTGAAATAGAATGGTCTTATCTCCGACCATTTTTATAATTTTTTCCCAGTATAATTCTGCATAAAAGACATCCTGTTTTATGTTGAATTTTTTAATAATTGATTTTGCAACAATCCCGAATTTACCGATTGATAAATTGCCTGACAAATATTCAAGCCCTTCAGAGAAAATATCGTTAGAAATTTCTTTTACTGAAAGGGAAGAAAGCTCTATGCCTGCCCTGCTTAATATATTGTTTACACAAGCTTTTAAAAAGAAAAAATTCACAGGATTTTCTTTATCGTAATACCAGCTTTCGGGCGAAACATTACCGCTTAAAAATATAGCCAGATGCTCTTTTTCGCTATAATTTGCAAGGGTTTCCTTAGAATCAGGATTTTTATTGAATTGATAAACTTTACCTAATTCAAAAAATTTAATGTTGAATTTTTTCCTGTTATTATTGTAAAGAATAGATTCAAGTCCTCCGAAAAGCAAGGTTTGCCGCATCACTGCGAGTTCATTACTGAGAGGATTTAAAATGCTAACATTATTTTTCTGACTAAAAGAACTTAACCCCTCAAGATGAGAAACGTTTGTAAGAGAATTATTCATTATCTCCGAAAAACCGCAACTACTAAGATAATCGGAAATGGTTTTATTAATTTTTTCTTTATCCGGTTTTGAAGTTTTTGACGGCGATATTCTGAATTGTCGGGGTTCTTCAACATTATTATATCCATAAATGCGAAGAATTTCTTCAATAACATCCGCTTCTCTTTGAACATCAACTTTAAATGAAGGAACGCAAAGTTCAAGTCCCAACTGGTTTTCGGAAAGTATTTCAATACCAAGCGACAATAATATTTTTTTAATAGTACTTCTTTCTATTGTTTTTCCAATAAGTTTGTCAACATTCGCATATAAAATATTTACTTTAAAATTGGGAAGAGGAACAGGATAAACATCTGTGATATCTGATGAGATAATGCCTCCTGCAATTTCTTTCATCAGCATTGCCGCGCGTTTTAATGCAAAAATTATCATTTCGGGATCAACCCCTCTTTCAAAACGAAAAGATGCATCGGTCTTTAACCCATGATATTTGGATGTTTTGCGAACATGCACGGGATCAAAATATGCGCTTTCAATAAAAACATTTTGTGTGTTTTCAGTAACACCTGATCTTGTTCCGCCAAAAACTCCCGCTATACACATTCCTTCGCTTTCATTGCAAATCATAAGGTCTTCGGGTTGCAGTTCACGTTCAACTTCATCGAGAGTTGTAAATTTTGTTCCTGCAGAAAGTTTTTTTACAATTATTTTCCCGCCGATTATTTTGTCGGCATCAAATGCATGCAACGGTTGTCCTGTTTCATACATTATATAGTTAGTAACATCAACAATATTATTTATTGGTCTTAGCCCGATCGATTTCAAGCGGTTTTGCATCCATACCGGAGATTCAGCGACCTTGAGATTCTTCAACGTAATACCGGCATACCTTGGACAAGCTTTTTTATCTTCAACAATAATTTCAATTTTTAAATTATTATTATCAACTTTAAAATTATCTAAAGAAGGTTTTTTTAGTAAATACTCTTTATTATAAAGGCACGACAAAGCTGCGACCATATCTCTCGCGACACCAATATGCGACATAGCATCTGCGCGATTTGGAGTAAGACCTATTTCAAAAATCCAATCATTTTCGATTTTAAAATATTCAGAAGCAGGAGTACCGGTTTTTGCCGAAACATCAAGTACCATAATGCCTGCATGTGAATAGCCAAGCCCCAGTTCATCTTCTGCGCATATCATTCCTTCGGAAATTTCGCCGCGAATTTTAGTTTTCTTTAATTCTATTTCTCCTTTTGCTGTGTAAAGTGTTGTCCCGATAGTAGCGACAACCACTTTCTGCCCTGCTTCAACATTTGGCGCTCCGCAAACGATATTAAGGAGTTCTTCTTTGCCGATATCAATGGTTGTAAGACTTAATTTGTCAGCATCAGGATGCTTAATTTTAGTTTTCACTTCTCCAATCACACAACCTTTGAATCCGCCTTTTACAGAATAAAATTCTTCCAAAGCTTCTACTTCAAGTCCGCAATTGGTTAGAACCTTTGAGAGTTCTTCAGGATTGATATCAAAGTCAATGTATTGTTTAAGCCAATTATAGGAAATTTTCATCAGAAATAAATTTGTACAAAATTACTCATTTTGGTTAAATGGCATCTCTAAAAACTAAAAATGTCGTCATTGCGAGACGAGAATAAGCCGTGCTTATTTTCTCAACAATGACAATTTAAAGCAGTTCTTTTATTTTATATATTAGGATTTTTTAATAGCACTTCAGCAAATCGCATTCCTGCAGAGCAGGAAAAGTGGGTGAGCCCGTATCCCGAATGCTTTCGCATAGGCGTCAAGCTAAGGAGTTAATTTATTATTGGAATCGCATACTACATAACATAAAGAGTTTGTTTGGACTAAAGTCCCTGAATTTAGTGCATTTGTTATCCACGGACTAAAGTCCGTGGCAATTAATATATCCTGCATAATTAATTGTGGGATTCAATTGCCCCGACATTTATGTCGGGGGTATGAATGCCTCTTATTACAAGGGCTTTAGCCCAATAAGGATATTATTAGCTTAACGCCTATGCGAAAGCTTTTAGAACGGAGAAAAAGAAGGTATGTATGCAAGTGTGTAAGCAGCTTCGGATTTTCTTGATTTTCAACGATTCAAGTTTTTCAGTAAAAACTATGATAAAAAAGGCTAAAAAACATAATTTAAAACTGGTTGAAAATCAAGATGCTTAATAATAATAATGTGTCATTGGCAGTCCCAATAGCTATCGTGGACGAGGAATCTTTATATTTATTCCGACACCTCAAAAAAAGATTTAGTAATTTTTTTTTTAATTAAAAAAAATGTACTTTTGTACATTATAAAATAATTTTACCCCGGTTAAAAAATATTAAATTACTTATAAATCATAAAAATTGTCTTATGAAAAACATTCTACTCCAATTTTCAAAACAAAACATTAAGATGATTACCAAGACGATGATCATCTTTGTTGCTCTTGGATTTTTTTGGAACCATGCGTATTCTCAAATTGCTACTACAACCCCAGCCTCGCGATGTGGCGAAGGAACACTTGTTTTGCATGCCACGGCTTCTTCAGGTACCATTAAATGGTACACTGTCCCGTTTTATGGTACTCCTATTACTGAAGGAATCACAGATGGTGGAGCCACTTTTACCACACCATCCCTGTCGGTTACTAAAACCTATTATGTGGATGCTGTCAGTGGTACGCCAGATTGTTCGCTAAATCCTGGTAACGCCCGTGTACCGGTTATAGCTACCATTAGTGCAAACTCCATACAAGCCGCTATCTTTTATGCGAGTAATACATTTTGTAAAAGCGTAGAAGGCGCTCAGGATGTTACCCGTACCGGAACTGCCGGAGGCATTTATACCGCCAGTCCTGAAGGACTTACCTTAAACTCATCAACAGGAGCAATAACTCCAAGTTCAAGTACCAACGGAACATATACTGTAACCTACACAGTTACGCCAGCCGCAGGTTGTACTGAAAATCCTGCTTCTACCACAGTAACTATTACCACCGTTCCTTCAGAATCTTCAATTTCATACCCCGATTCGCCTTTCTGTACATCATTAACTTCGATATCGTTTACACTAACCAATCCTCACAGTGGAACCTTCTCAGCTTCACCATCAGGTTTAAACATAAATTCTGTTTCAGGTGCCATTGACCCTTCACTCAGTTCGCCGGGATTATATACTGTTACCTATTTTGTACCCGGCGCTGGTGGTTGTCCTTCACAATCACCACATGCTGATTTAACCATTACCGAATTACCTACTGCTTCCATATCATACTCAGGGGCTCCATTTTGTAAAGATATTACCTCTGCAACCCCAACCTTAACAGGAACCGGCGCTTATACCGGCGGAACATATTCTTATACCGGCGGAACATTAAATTCATTCAATACTTCAACAGGGGCATTTGTCCCAAGCGCCAGTACTGCCGGAGCCCATACTATATATTATACCGCACCGGCATCAGGCAATTGCGCCACAGTAGTAGTAAACACTTCAATTACTATTAATATACTGCCAACAGCAAGCATTTCAGGCGATGCCACTGTATGCGTGGGTGGAACTTCACCAAATGTTACCTTCACAGGTTTAACAGGTACTGCACCTTATACCTTCACTTATAAAGTAAATGGCGGAGGCGACCAAATAGTATCTACCTCTTCGGGTAGTTCGGTTGATGTAGCCCAGTCTACTATTTCTGCCGGAACATATATTTATTCGCTGGTTAGCGTTTCTGATGCCAATGGCTGCACGCAAACGGCAACAGGTACTGCTACTGTTACTGTAAATGCTACTCCCATTGCAACATTTAGTTATACAGCTTCGCCTTATTGCAAAACAGGTACGGCAACTCCAAACTTTATTGGCGGAGGAACAGCAGGTACATTCACTTCAACAGCAGGCTTGAATTTTGTAAGTGATGCCACAGGTGAGGTAAACATAGCTACAAGTACCACAGGAACCTATACCGTTACTAATACCATAAGCTCTTGTGGTAGTGGAATTTTCTCAACAGCAGATATTACTATTATAGCGCTGCCTACAGCATCTATAGCAGAAGGGTCAACAATTTCAGCGTGCGGTACAACCACCCTAACGGCGAATACCAATTCTGCTTCTCCTTCATATACATGGTATAAGAACGATGTAGTGGTTGCAGGACAGGCAGCCTCAACACTTTTAGTTAATGCCAGCGACGACTATAAAGTGAAAATTACAGACGAAACCACCGGTTGTGAATTTACTTCTGCCGCTTCAACTGTTACGATTACCCCGTTGCCAACAGCGAGCATCACGGGAACACTCGAAGCTTGTATAACAACAACATTAACCGCCGTATCTAATGCCTCAGTGCCTTATATATGGTATAAGGGCAATGACGTTATTGCCGGACAGTCAGCTTCAACGCTTGTTGTTACTGAATCTGGTTTATATAAGGTTAAAACGAGCAAAGACGGTTGTGACAACACTTCCGATCCTGCTTTAGTAACCATTTATCCTGCAACTGTTGCAGGTACTGTTACCGGCGGAACAAGTATATGTCCCGGAAGCACTAGTGGTGTATTAACATTAGGCACACATAACGGCTCAATTGTAAGATGGGAATCAACAACCGATGAAGAAGAATGGACACCTATTACAAATACTATTACAACTTATACATCAGGCGCTTTAACAGAAACTACAGGATTTAGGGCAGTAGTTAAAAATGGAGTTTGTGATGCAGCTAATTCTGTTCCAACCATTGTAACTGTAAATGATTTACCAGCTATAACTGACGATCCGTCATCACCAACAGCAGTTTGTCCCGGAACAGGAACTCCTTCTTTTACAGTTTATGCCACAGGTGCGGGATTAACTTATCAATGGCAGGAATATGTGACAATAGAAACAGGATGGTTACCTGTTTCTACTGGTGGAGTTTATTCAGGCGCCACATCAGCTACTTTAACGATTACCCACCCTCCATACTCTATGAACGGTTATAAATATCGTTGCGTAGTAAGTGGAACATGTACGCCGGATGCAACTTCCAATGGTAATGCAACCTTAACCATAAATCCTTTACCAACACCTGTTATAACAGGTTCATCTATAGCATGTGCTGAAGAAACCGGTTCTGTTTATAGTGTAACAGGGGAAGTAGGTCATACTTACGCTTGGACAGTAGGTGGTGGGTCTATTACCGCAGGCGCAGACACCCATGAAATCACAGTAACATGGGGCGTAGCAGGAGCAGGTACAGTAAATGTAACCGAAACCATTACAGCTACTGGCTGCTTGAAAGCTGCAACACAGAAAGATGTAACGATAACTGCGCCAATAACGCAAACAATCACAGGAACATCACCTTTGTGTGTTGGCGGAACGGCAACATGGACAAGTACAACCGGAGGCGGAACATGGACAAGCGGAACACCTGCTACGGCTACTGTTGGCGAGACTACTGGTTTAGTAACCGGAATTGCAGGAGGAACATCGTTAATAACCTATTCTGTAACAGTAGATGGTTGTGTTTATACGCCAACAAAAGAAGTAACGGTAAATCCATTACCAGCAGCAAATGCAATTACCGGTACATTTACACAATGTGCAGGTACATCAGGCGTAGCTTATGCAGTAACAACAGATAATACTGGTACAGGTAATACTTATGCATGGTCTTATAGTGGTGGAACAGGTGCTACATTTAGTGATGCTACTATTTATAATCCTTCTGTTAGCTTCTCTAGCTCAGCAACAAGTGGTACTTTACAGGTAATTGAAACAATGGTAACAACAGGGTGTACAAAAACAAACACACAAGCTATTACCATTAATCCATTACCGGCAGCAAGCAATTTCAGTGTTGCAGCCGCAACAGCTTGTGCAGGTAGCGGTTCAGTTGTAACAGTAAGTTCAAATACTCTTGCTACAGGTAATTATACAGTAACTTATGATGTAAGCGGAACCAATACAGTAACTACAACTACATCAACAATGTCTTTTTCAAGTGGAACACCAGGAACAGGAACATTTACAACAGCAGCCCTAACAAATGCCGGAGCCGCAAACGTTGTAAATACCACCCTGATTGCATTTACAGCAACTTCAACTTGTACAACGCCTTCAATAGCTAGTACATCAGCCTTTACAACTAATGCATTACCGGCAGCAAGTAATTTCAGTGTTGCAGCGGCAACAGCTTGTTCAGG
>CAINEZ010000310.1 GCA_903847905.1 uncultured Bacteroidota bacterium | reverse complement strand
CTTTAAAAAATGACTCCTAAGAAATCCGCAAATGAACGAACTTTCCAAGGAATATTATTTCAACTTATTACTAAAATTATTTCTGAAGAAAAAGAAATTCATTTTGAAAAAATCACTCAGGAAGAAAATATAGGTGTTGGGAAAAAACAGCGGTTTGCAGATGGGTTACTATACTCAAGTGCATATAAAAACAGAAGAGTTCTTTTTGAATTAAAAAATACCCGATGGGATGCTACTGATGAAGACTTGGTTCTAAGTGCAATGCACAAAGCTATTGATGCTGGTATAGAATATTATGTGTGCGGAACGCCAAGACAATTAGTGGTTTTCAAAACTTTTGAACCAAATCTATCTGTTTATGAAAGGAAAAAGAAAATTTATACAATTTCAAATGTAAAGAAAGATGATGATGTTTTATTTCCTACTTATGAAAAAACAATTTATACCGAATTAAAAAAATTCCTTAAAGATTTAAGCGATTTAATCAACGATTTTAAAGAAATTACATGGGATAGTATTGACAAATTCTTTGTAAATAAATTATCATCATACATTCTCGAAGCATCGGCTGAAATGTTTGAACCGATGTATAATAAAATTAAGGCGGATAATAAATTTCAAACAAGATTAAAAGATTATCTTAAAAGTCAGGATATTTTTAATGTAAGTTTTAATTTTAATGCAGATGATATTTACAAAATTTGTCAGCTTTCAAACTATCTGCTTTACCTTAAAATAATGTTTTATTCGTATTTGCAGAAAGATGTTCCAGACCTTCGTTTAAAACAATTAGTAATACCCGAAGATAAAAATTTATTAAACGATGCTCTTCGTTCAAGATATAATGATGTGTTGCATCATGATTTTGAAATGATTTTTTCAGAAACAGTTCTTGATGAATTTGAATTTGAACAAAAATATATTCCTATATTAAAAAACAATATCGAAGCAATAAGAAAATTAAAATACAGCGATCTTAATGCAGATATTGTCGGAGCTATTTATAATATTTTAATTGATAATCAAGAGCAGCACGACAGAGGACAACATTTTACCAATACCTGCGAGGTTGATATTGTTAATGCGTTTTGTATAAAAAAAGATACAAAGTTGATTTTAGACAGTGGATGTGGCGCAGGTACTTTTTTAGTTAGAGGATATTATTTTCTAAAATACTATAATCCCGAATTAACACATGAAGAGCTATTAGAAAAATTGTGGGGCGTAGAAATAGCGCCTTTTCCAGTTTTCCTTTCCACATTAAATCTTTCTTTGCTTAATATAAAAGCTTATGATAATTATCCTACAATTATTCATAGCGATTTTTCTAAGATTACACCTAAATCAACATACCACGGATATTTCCTAAACGAAAGCAAAACCTTTGAAGCAAAAAATATTAATGGTAAAGTTTGTGATGTGAAAATTCCAGTGTTTGATGCTTGTGTCGGAAATCCACCATATATCAGGCAAGAACTTATCGAAGATAAAGAAACATGGAACAACCTTGCAGATATTGAATTCGGGATAAAGAAAATAAATCAGCAAAGCGATTTTTATGTTTACTATTTAATGCATACTGCTGCTTTTCTTAAAAATGGCGGACGTTTTGGATACGTTATTTCAAGTTCTTGGCTCGATGTTTCGTTTGGCGCAGGATTTCAGAAATTTTTGTTAAACCATTTTAAAATTATTGCAATAATTGATAATCAGAAAAAGCGAAGTTTTGAAACAGCCTTAATTAATACTGTAATTCTGATTCTTGAGAAATGCGATGATGAAACTGAAAGAAAAAATAATAACGTACGTTTTGTAAGAATATTTACCAATTACGAAAGTTTAATCGGGACAAGCAGTAATGGAGAGCGAATTGAAAAGGTAAATGACTTTGTTGAAACCATTGAAAAGACAAAGAAAATTACAAAAACAAAAAATTACACTATTTCCATAATTAAACAACAAACTCTTGAAAACGATACAACATACAAATATAAATATGAAAACGGACATTGGGGCGCTAAATATTTACGTTCACCCGAAATTTTTGAAAAACTTTTATCTGTTGGCAACGGAAAGTTTATTAAACTTAATCAAATTGTTGAAATAAAATACGGAATCAAAAGCGGTGCAAATGAATTTTTCTACCTTACCGACCATACTTATCAGGCACTAAAAATGCCAGACGGAGAGTACCTTAATACTTTTGGCGTTGAAAAATCGAAACATAAAAAAATATGGGAGAAGTTCGGTTGGTACTGGAGCGATATGACTAACTATAGTTATATTATTGAAAAATTTTACACAAAACCATTATTTAAAACGCAGGCAGAAGCCGTGAATCTTGATGTTGACGTAAATAATTTAAAGTATCGTGTATTATTTTGTAATGAAGACAAAAATCAACTTAGTAAATATAATGCTAAAATTTTAGAATATATAAATGATGCCGAACACAAGCAATACGAAATAAATAAAAGACCGAGTTGTTCCGGCCGCTCTAATTGGTACGACCTGACAGCTTCTGCTGTTACAGGCGAGTTTATTTTCCCTTCAAAAATTGGCGAAAGGTATCGCTTAATTGATAACAGAGATGCACAGGTATGTTGCGATAAAGTTAATTATGTTATTAAAGTTAAAGAAGAATTTAAAGAATTTGCAGATATTATTTT
>CAINEZ010000309.1 GCA_903847905.1 uncultured Bacteroidota bacterium | reverse complement strand
TGAAAGAAAGTAGAAGTATTTTAATAAATGAATTTTATGCTGTATTCCTCAAAAATTAATTTATATGAAAACTATGTAACTATCCCGCACATGCGGTACTATGTGGTAAAATTATCATTAACATATTTTAACCAATCTTAACTTTCATTTATAAAAATGCCTTAGGTTTCTGTTGTAAATTTGCAATGGTATCAATGTTAAAAAAAGGAGGTTGTTATGAAATCATTGGTAAAATATTCAACTACAATTTTGTTTTTGTTGTTTGCATTTTTATACAATACTTCATTTGCACAGAATGAAAATGAACCGCAAAACAAATCGTATGTTAAAATAAAAACCATGAAAATAGTTAATGGCGACACTATAGTTACCGAGAAAGAATATTCGGGAAATGGAGATATGGACATTGAAGATACACTGTCGGGAGAGGGTTTTGGGAATTTTCAATTTCACCAGTTCAACAATTTGAATGATTCATCCTTCTACAATCATTTTTCAAACATGGAAAATATTTTCAAAAATCTAAATTTTGGATCGAATAATTTTTTATTTAATAATTTTGATTTCCCTGGTTTTAACAGGGGCTTCGATGTAGATTCAATAATTAAAGAATTTAATTTTAATAATCCGGATACAACTTTCCCCTCATTGGGGGATAATAAGATTATTATAAAAAACTATAAAGAGGATAACAATAAAAACTCCAACGACAGCCTGAATTTGAATAAGAAAAATCAAAACATGGATGTACAGGTTTATGGGAAGAATGAAAAAGGACAGCCAATTACGTATAGCAAAAAAATAATTATTCTTGATAAAGGAATTAATACTTCAAAGCAAAGTAAAGAAGAACTGCAGATAGATATATTTCCGAATCCGGCTGAAAATTATTTTAACATTTCTTTTCAATTAGATCAGAAGAACAAAACGAATATTGTAATTTCCGATTTAAACGGAAAAGAATTCCAAAATGAGATAATTGAACAAACAAGCGGTCTTTATACACGTCAGTTTGATATGAAAAATTATGCAAAAGGAACCTACCTTATAAATATTAAACAAGGTAAAAAATCCACTTCACGAAAAATTATTATAGAATAAGTTATAAGGCACAAGGGAAAATGCAAAAGGATGTGATGTTAAAAAAATGTAGATTTTATAAAAGTAGATAATCTATTGCTGCTGATTTTTTTTTAACCAATTAGAAATTTTGCTTTTTGCACAAACAATAAATAGAGGTTATCCGTAATATCAAAAGTTCACGCAAAGTACGCAAAGTTTGCGCTAAGAACGCAGAAAAATATGTTGATTTATCAATACTTTGTGGTTTCTTCGATTTTTTTTGTGGTCTCTTCGTGAAATTTTTCGTGATTTATAAACAAACTCTAAATTAGATGTACTGCGTCGCTGATATTTTCAATAAGTCTTACGTTTTCCTCAATAGCATTTCCAACAACAACAATATCTGCTCCTGCGCTGCATACATCATGCGCTTTTACGGGTGTGCAGATTCCTCCTCCTACAATAAGAGGAATACTTATATTTTGTTTTACTTTTGATATCATGCTTTCGGTAACTGTAAGAATAGCGCCACTTCCGGCATCCATATAAATCAATTTTAATCCTAACATTTCGCCGGCCATGGCAGTACACGCTGCAATATCATCCTTATCGGAAGGTATCGGGTTAGAGTTGCTCATATATAATGCAGCCGTGGGTTTTCCGCTTTCTATGATCATATATCCGGTGGGGATTATTTCCAGGTTACTTGCTTTAAGATAAGGAGCTGCAATAACATGTTTACCAATAAGCATTTCGGGATTTCGCCCTGAAATAAGCGACAGGAAAAACAAAGCATCAGCATTTTTATTTATCTGCATTGTATTTCCAGGAAAAAGGATAACCGGAATATTACAATTGTTCTTAATCGTTTTAATTGTAATGTCAAGATTGTCGTTTGTTAAAAGACTGCCTCCTACAAAAAAGAAATCCACACCATTTTGGGCGGCAATACTGATAATATTGATAAGATTTTTTTGTTTGATTTTATCCGGGTCAATAAGTACAGCAAACTTTTTGGATTTTTTCCCCTTTTTGCTGCAAATGGTACTATAAATATTCATGATATTGGTAAATTGAAATATATATATATTTATAAATTTTAGTAAAAATACAAAAACTTTACGAAAAGTAAAAAAATATTAGAGCTCACAATCCAATTATTAACTCTAAAAAAGCGCAACTATGCCAAACAATTTTTCTTTCTGTTTTTTAATATCAAAGAAAAAGGAATTATGAAATATTTCACAACTCCTTTTTGCAAACACAATACCGGCTTATTATCCAAAGGTTTATATCAATTGTTTTTTTTGTACTATATCAACCTAATTAAAAAAATCTTGGTGTTACAGTAGTTCTTGATTTTCTCAATTTCACTTTTTTATTTTTAGGATATTGAACGGTAAACGAAATTGTAATTAACTTAGTTTCTGACGGTGCTAATTTCAATTTATATACAAGCTTCCCGCTGGAAGGATCGGGGGTTTCGCCGCTACTTTCTATCACATCAACTTTAATTTCACTTTCCTGCGAAACAGGCACCTGATCCTGCACTTCAATATCTATAGGCGCATTATTGTTATTTCTTATGGTGATATTATAAGTAAGTTTTTCTTTACGTTCCGATCCAAATAAACTTTTTTCGCTGAGATCCTCTTTTTTAGTGCGTGTAATTGCAATTTTTTTATCACGTCCTAATGAAACTTCAAGTGTGTCATTTGAATAGCGTGTGTCTAAGTATGATTGACCTATATATGTACCTGCATAAAAAATATTTGCATTTCCTTCTATCAAATTAAGCTTTTCCCAACCGGTAACATTTGCAATCAGAAAAGCATTATTATCCATTTTAGGAACAGCAATATACTTATATGTAGCAAGTAATTCCTGTGTTTGTATGTCAACAGAATATATATTGTTATTCGAAGGAATAGTATATTTTGTTTTTATCTCAAATTCAACGGTCAGTTCAGAAACTTCAATTTTTGAATATTGATTTTTGAATTGTTGAGTACCATTTTTTATCTTTGAAGTATCATTACTTTTTGCCCCATAAGTATTAAGTTTTCCCTCATAATTAATATCATTATTGTTATCATCGCCATAATTTAACCCCCATGTTTTAAGTCTTGGTCTTTCAACAGAAGAAGAAGGATCTGCGGTAGAAAGAGTTAATTTAACATCATTCCAGTCGATACCGCAATTGTTATAGATATTTGCTTTATAATCTAATTGAATTGGGCTGCTTGAATTAATTGCACGTATATCATAAAATGCAGCCCAACCCGCACCGCTTGTAAGATATTTAATAATAAAAGGACACGTTGTTGCCGATTTTACGTTTGCAATAACACTTATTTTATAAACCGGTTGATTTTGTTTAAGGTTAAGTAATGAAAGCTGATTGTTAATATTAGTGTATTGTTCGTTTAAAATGTCTTTTTGTTCATTAAGTTTCTCGGTTTGCGTATTTATTTCATTCAATCGCAAACGAAAGAAATCGGCTGCTTTCTGAAGTTCGCTGACTTGAATTCCATTTGTTTCACCTTTTAGATCATTATTTTTTATTATTAGTTCTTTTTCATTATCAAATACATTTAACTGATTTTCGATTGATAATAATTTTTTTGTTAATAATTTCAAACTATCTTTTAATTTTTGTACACTTTTGCTTACAGTTTTAGATTCTATAAAATCTGTAATATATGTAACAGATGAAATTTTAACTTCATTATTAGCAGTAACCTGAATACTTTTATTATCAATATCTGGTGAAATTCCTGCAAAAACAATATTATAATCACCTTTATTTAAAGTTACATCAGATGTGTGTGTTATTTGTGCTCCATTCATATAAACCGTTACGGCAGTTACTTTTGGTGTAACATCTATGTCAGTTACTTGTGCTTTTACACAAAGTATAAGCGATAAGAAGGCAATAATTAATGTGATTTTTTTCATAAGAATTATGTTTAAATTTAGATGAATTCCAATTCGAATTGTAACAAATTTAGAAAAATTTTCTTTTGGAGTAAAACACAAAATTATTTTTATTCAGAAAATCAAATAAGAAATTTTTGCTTTACGATCATACTTTTCTTACCGTCCAATAAATACTTTTGTTGCCCTCCCTGATTTTTACATCAAAGTCGTCGATCAGGAAATTGCATTTATCATTATTCCATACAAAAATTTTCAGTTTCGGATTATGTCCTTTTATTTTTATATCCGAAAGTTTAATTGAAAGTACAATACGATTCCACCTTCCGGGATAAAGGCTGAACTGGTTGAATTTATTGGCATTCCAATACTCGGTAGTATCGGATGCTATTTCAGAAACAAGCAGCGCATTGGTAAAACCGTTAAGCGGATAACAAAACAATGAAATATCTACAACATTATTCTTGTGATTGGTCAGGTCATATAAAGGTGCTGTAAAAGCAGGTCCCCATTCCGACAAGCTATCAAAAACATAAGAGTATGCTCCGTGAAATTTTACAGAATCGTCAAGAAATTTTTTTACTGGTTCTGTCCAGAATTTAATATTGCTTTCAAATCCGTTTTGTGAAGTAAAAAAATATTTTTTTATATCCCTGTTAGACGCAGACCTGGAAAATAAATAAAAATTACCACCCGAATAATCTGTTTTTTTCAAAAGATATGGGTAATAATAACTGATAAGTGCAAAATTTTCGATCTGTTTATTCCCTGTTTCGCCATAGGCAAGAAACGGAGTATTAATATTTCGCAGAAGCGAATCTATATGTATTTTAGTATAGCCGAGGATATTTATATAGCTGAACTTTTTATGGAATGTGTATTTATTATAATAATAGTTTGTGCTGTATTCGGGAAGGCTGAATAAAACAGCGCAATTACTTCTGCCCGTAGAATCAACTGTTTTAGCTGCTTCAATAATAGGCTCACGCAAAGGACTATTGTAAAAATAATTATAATATTTACGCTCGAATATCAAAGTACCGCACCCGACAATAAATATTAAAGCGATTATAAGTATTTTCTTCAGTGGACGAACTTCGGGTATATTGCCAAATAACACAAACAATAAAAAAGGAAAAGAAAAAATAAGCACAGAAAATTGCAATACTGAATTTACATATACGGAATAAAAAAAACCTGTGAGGTATGGAATAACAAACCATGCAATGGAAACAAGAGTAAATAATTTTTTCTTTTTATCAGCGGGAAAAAAGTTCCTGAATGAAATGATTATAAGAATTACCGCAACAGCAAGAAAATAATAAGAAAAATGAAAAAGATAGAAAAAGTAATCAAATATAAATCCGGCGCCGGGTTTTCCGAGCCATTCTTCCACACCTCCTATTTTCAGTTGGTAAAAGAATATTTTCAGATGTGGAATATAGCATGCAAAAATCAATATTCCTGCAATTATATAATGTTTCAGATATTGTTTTCTGATAAAGAACAAACCTGTAAATCCTGTGATGGCTGCCTGTAACAGGCTAAAATGATGATTATACGCACACAAAGCGCTTGCAATAATATATCCCGCAAGGTTACCATAAATTTTTTTATCCGGGTTCAAAACTACTTTTGTCCAGAACCACACCATCAGCGATGTGAAAAATAATCCGCTGATATATGGCCGTGCTATCTGGCTGTACGTTATAGTATATTGCATAAAAGCAACCATTGCGGCAATCACCAGGGCGGAGGTTTTATTGAACCATTCCGCGGCAATGCGGTATATAAAATATACTGACAACACACCGAATAAAATAAAAGGAAGCTTGATCCAAAATTCAGAGATGCCGAAAATTTTAACTAAACCGTACAACAAAATTTGTATTCCTACCGGATGCGCATCTATTTTAACACCGTATTCAATAAGGTCGGAAATATTGTTAAAGTTAGTTCTGGATATAGCGCTGAATTCATCATAGGTAAATGGAATGTCCCAAATTCTGTATGTTCTTAGAAAAACAGCAATACAGAGAATGAAAAACAATAAAAAACGATCTGCGTTTTTTTTAATAAACCCAACAAAATCTTTCATAGTATTCTATATAATTTAACCATTTGCTAATTGTGGACCGTCACTTATATTATACCAAGCGACATTTTATCCCGTACCAACATAACATCCTACTTGAATAAGGTATATTCACAACTATCAAGCTTAAAATATTTTTTATTTAATGATTGAATGTCATATATCTCCCATCTTCTGAACAAATATTTGCCCGGTAAAAGTTTTGCTTTGTTTTGATTAAAATCTATATCCGCGTCTGTGCAAATAGTTATTGTGTTTTTGTTTGATTTCATTGAAGACAGTAACATGGTTTCAATCGGATAAGACCAGTTTGGATCGCATGTGAGAATATTTTCATTTACAATAAATTTGGACACACCCTTTAACCTTACATTTTCTATTATATTCTTCATTTCTTCTGTTCTCCGAACATATTTTTTACTATCAATCCATATTCCGTATATTCTGCAAATAATAATTAGAAAAACAATAAAAGAAAAAATTATCCTAAAATTATTTTTCTTATTTTTTATTATGTAAATTAAAAATGGATACGTTGCCAAAAATGATAATGGAAAATAAACCTGTTCCTGATAACGCGAATGCTCAAATCCAGTATAAGATATATTTATTATGGCAAGCGTCCCCATAAAAATTAATCCGATTATAGCAGTTTTCAAAAATTCTTTCGAAAAAATTAATAGAATTAATGTGCTTAATTCAATAAATAATAATTCTTTGTAATATTTCCATAAAAAAGCAAAGAGCGACCGTATATATTTGGCGTTGTAAGCGCCATACTTAAGGGTATTAATAAAAGCGTTTGTTTTCCCTTGTTCATAATCGCTGGCGGTATATGCTTTGAAAATAAAAACTCCTGTCAAAATTGTCGCGAACAATAAATATATTTTAATATATTTTAATTTAAATTCTTCTGCATGCAGAATCAGTATGAACAGATAAAGAATATAGGAGTATTGATGGGCAGTAAGAATAAAAAAAGACAGAACGCATAAAATTATTAGATTGTTGCGTATGTTTGAATGATACAAAATGGTTGCGAACAAAACCAATAAACCGGCGCTATAATATAATTCAAACATTGGAACAAAAAAGCCGCTCATTATTCCTAATGTTTGTATAAGCAGCAGCAAAATACCCGCTTGTTCATCCTTATAATAATATCTTGAAATCAGGAAAATGCTGTAGAAAAAAACAACATGTCCGAGCGAATATAGGCATAATATCGTTTTTAAACCAAGTCCTATTTTAACGGCTATTAGCGGAATTATTTGTGAGAAAATCAGAATAAACCTGTTATGCTCTACCCAGAAAGTTTCATTATTAATTACTCTGAAAATATAATAACCGGAATCCGCTATTAACCTTTCTTCAAATAAAAAAAAAGCAAATATTCCTAATACAATAAACAACGAATGCTCTACTATGTTATTTCTTAGTACTTTTGAAATAATGCTTTTCACAAATATCGTCTGTTAGCGTTTCGTTAAGAGCCCTGCGTTTCTATGAGAAGCAAAGATAAATAAAAAATTCTTTGAAATAGCTATATGACAGACATACTTGAATGTATTACTTTTGAAATATAAATTTTGTTTATTTTCACACTCTTAAAGTGCCTGCATGCAAACATTATGTGGCTTTAATATTTATTGATAATTTTTTAACTTAACTTTAAATAAAAGGAAAACAGGAAATGAAAAAAATATTTGCTTGTGAATTAATTATCGGTATCATTGGTTTTGCTGCCGTTGCTATTTTTGGTGAAAAAGGTATGGTTGCTATGGCTTTGTACATTTATGTTTTATTTATAGACCGCAAAAAAATGGATGAACGGGAATATCAGCTTTTTTATAGGGTTGGAAATATAACAGCAGGATTAACTTTGCTGGCATGTTTGATAATTTATGAATTTTCTGATTTATTGGTAAATGGATACTCTGTTGGGAAAAATTGGCTCTTCTGGGTATTGTATGCTTTTTTTATTGCTCATGGAGCTGCGGGATTATTTGTTTTCAGAAAAAATAATTCAGAAATAAAATAGCTTTGGTAATACCTCAATAATGTAAAATGATTATGAAAAAATTTCTTTGGATAAGTGCATTATTTATCATTTGCTTTTCAAGGTCTTTCGCATCGTTTGACGAATATTTTGAAAACAAAACCTTGCGTATTGATTATATTCATTCGGGCAACAAATCATCGGATCTTTATGCAATTGATGAACTCAGGGAAGAATCATTATATGGAGGTTCAAAGATCAACCTTGTTGACACTTTTAATTTCGGCAACTTCAAATTCGCCGCTTACGATCAGGCTTCAGGGAAAATCATTTTTTCCAGGACATATTCTTCCCTTTTTGCCGAATGGCGGGCAACAGATGAGGCTAAAACAGTTACAAAAGCTTTTTCGGAAACCATTACCATGCCTTATCCCAGAGCTAAAATAAAAGCCGAATTTTATAGCCGCGATAAAAAAAATAACTGGATAAAGATGTTCGAATATATTATTGATCCGGCAAGTTATTTTATTTCACGCGAAAAAAAGAACAGGAGTTCCTGTTTTAAAATTATAAATAATGGCGATCCTTCCCAAAAAGTTGATATTGTTATAATCCCTGATGGTTACGACAGAGAAGAAATGAATAAGTTTAAGAAGGACTGCGATAAATTTGCAGCATATCTCCTGGACGCATCACCGTTCAAAGAAAATAAAGACAAGTTTAATATATGGGGAATTGAAATTATTTCCTATGATTCAGGACCTGATATTCCCGCAGAAAATAAATGGAAAAATACTGCCGTAGGGACAACTTTTTACACATTCGATTCAGAGCGTTACCTTATGACATACGAAAACAAAACACTTCACGATGTCGCGGCAAATGCACCCTATGACCAGATTTTTATTCTTGTGAATACTGATAAATACGGAGGAGGAGGAATCTATAATTTTTATTATACCTGCGCTTCCGATAATATTTATTCGAATTATGTTTCTATTCATGAGTTCGGTCATACTTTTGCCGGGCTTGGCGATGAATATTATACTTCGGATGTTCCTACAGAAAACCTTTATCCTAAAGACGTAGAACCATGGGAACCCAACCTGACAACACTTGTAAATTTTAATAAGAAATGGAAAAACATGTTGGAAAAAAACACACCCGTTCCCACTCCTGATAATGATAAATACAAAAATACTATCGGAGTTTTTGAGGGAGGTGGTTATGAGGCGAAAGGGGTTTACAGACCGGCGCACGACTGCACCATGAAATCAATTTCTTATGATAATTTTTGCCCTGTGTGTAAAAAAGCAATTCAAAACATGATTGATTTTTATACCAAATAACTGATGTTACGTAAAAGTTTTAAATATTAATTTTAACAAAAATTTCTCTGTGAAACACCCTGCCTACCGGCATGCAGGTGTTTGCTCTGAGGTCTCTGTGTTAATAAAATTATTTGTCAAATTTTTTAACACAGAGTGCGCAGAGAAAGAGCACAGAGTCGCACAGAGATGAAAAACAAAATAATATACGCATTATCTCTTTTCTATATTGCAAGTAGTCAGTCAGGTTAACTATTATTTTTAATATTGCCTAACATCACTAAGCAAATGAAAGTTATTTTAAAAAAAATTTATTTTATTAGAAATGTAATTTTTTGGTTTATATAAACATCAATAATTAAAAAAAACATACATTAGCACTTGAAAATTTTAACCCAATTAATAACAATAAATTATCAGGAGGAAATAAAATGCCCATTACAAAATTAGAACAGATGTTCAGCATGCTTAAAAGCAAAAGCAGGAAAAGATTAGTTGCAGCTTTCGCGAACGACGCGCATACAATTGGCGCTGTTAGCGGAGCTATAGACAAGGGAATTGTTGAAGCCACGCTTGTTGGCGACGAAGCCACTATAAAAAAAGTGTGTGAAGAACACAAAATAGATGTAAAGAAATTTAAGATAGTACAGGAAGCTGATGAATGGAAGGCGACGCAAAAAGCTGTTGAACTTATAAATAAAGGAGAAGGTGATGTTTTAATGAAAGGGCTTGTTACAAGCGATAAATATATGCGCGCCATACTCGACAAGGAAAAAGGAATAATGTCGGGTGCTAATGCAATTTTGAGCCATGTTGCCGTAATAGAAACTCCCAATTACCCTAAGTTGCTTATAGTATCTGATGTTGCAATAATTCCCGCCCCGGATTTAAAACAAAAAATTGCAATGACAAATTACCTTATCACAACCGCTCATGCGCTTGGAATAAATAATCCAAAAGTGGCATTACTTGCCGCCACCGAACAAATGATGCCCGGAATGCAAGCTTGTGTTGATGCTGCCATTATTTCAAAAATGGCTGACCGCGGGCAAATAAAAGGAGCTATAGTGGATGGTCCCCTCGCCCTTGATGTTTGTGTTGATAAAGAAAGTTGCGAGATAAAAAAACTTAAAAGCCCCGTGGCGGGAGATGCAGACTGTATCCTTTTCCCGAATATCGAATCGGCGAATGTTTTCTTTAAAACAAACACTAAACTTTGCGGAGGAGAATTAGGCGCTGTGGTTTATGGCGCTAAAGTTCCCTGCATACTTACTTCAAGAGGCGACAGCGAAATGACCAAGCTGTATTCTATAGCATTGGCGGCTTCTCTGGCTAAATAATGAAGAGTTAAATTTATACTAAGTGAATGAGTCCGCCTCTCGATATTTGTTGATTGGCGGATTCATTCACTAAAATGCTATTGGGTATAAGTATTTGTAATTATTATTAAATGGACTGGTAGCAGTGCGTCGGTTATAAACAATACCACAATAAAAAAATAAAATAAAAATAATTTTGATTTAGGTAAATTATTATTTACCTTTGTTGAATAAACTTTTATTGACTTTTTATATGAAATGTTCGGAAATTTACAGAAAATTATTAAATGACGGTTGGTTTCCTGTTTCGCAAAAAGGTTCTCATGTTAAGATGAAACACAAAATTAAAACGGGAATAATTATCTTTCCGAACCATGGAAGTCAGGAATTGGGTAAAGGACTAGAACGAAAAATATTAAAAGACGCAGGAATAAAATAATAGTTTAAAATTATTTTTATGAAAACGACAAAGAAAAAAATTACAATTATTGTTGAAAAAACCAAAACAGGTTTTTCCGCATATGCTAGCGAATATTCAATCTTTACTACTGGTAAGACTGTTTCCGAGTTAATTGATAATGCTATAGAGGCTGTATCATTTCACTTCGAAGACTCTAAAACAAAAATTTCGATTGACAATATTAATTTTGAAATTGACTTCAAACAGTTTTTTCAATATTACAAAGTACTTAATGCAAAATTTCTGGCTGAAAAGATAGGAATGAATCCTACATTATTATCTCAATATGTACAAGGACATAAAAAACCTTCTGGACAACAAACAGGCAAAATTCTTGATGGTATTCACCAGATTGGAAGAGAGTTGTCAGACTTGAACTTGATTCATAGAATATAGATGTGGTATGGTTTATAACTTCGGTATGTAATAAGCGGCGTTCCGATAGTTATCGGAAGTGGTTGACAGAAACTTTTATAATTTAAAAAAATATTTCGTGATATACGCGTCAGAAATCTCAAATATAAAAGTTGTTTGTTTTTCGGAAAATATTTCTTAATGAATTTTGCGCCTTCGTTAAATCGCTTTACATTTGATTAAAATTTATTAATAAACGGAAGCTTTTAGACGAACTGCCGTTATGGTCTATAAATAACAAGGAGGATTTATGAAAAAACTATTACTATTTTTAGCTTTAATATGTTTAATAAACATAACAAATGCACAGTGGCAACAAACAAGTCTTGATAGTACTCTTATCACGTCATTAGCAGCAAAAGGAGACACTATTTTTGCAGGGACTTACGGTCGCGGTGTGTTTTTCTCTTCAAACAATGGAAGTAGTTGGTCTGTGGTAAATACAGGTTTAACCAATGCTGATGTTTGGGCATTAGCCATAAAAGGAGACACTACTTTTGCAGGGACTGGTGGCGGCGTGTTTTTCTCTTCAAACAATGGACAACTTTGGGCTGCAACGAGTATAGGTTTAACAAATCCTAATGTAGAAGCATTTGCAATAAAGGGAGATACTATTTTTGTAGGGACTAATGGTGGCGGGGTATGTTTGTCCTCAGACAATGGAAACAGTTGGGTTGCAGCGAATACAAATATAACGAATGTTTCTGTCGCATCATTAGCCATAAAAGGAGATACTATTTTTGCAGGGACTAATGTAGGCGTGTATTTCTCTTCAAACAATGGACAGCTTTGGTCTGCTGTGAATAATGGCTTTCCGGCAAATCCTGATGTCAAAGCATTAGCCATAAAAGGAAATACTATTTTTGCAGGGACTTATGGTGATGGCATGTATTTGTCTTCAAACAATGGAAGCAGTTGGACAGCAGTGAATACAGGATTATATCCTAATAATTATGACATGGCATTAGCCATAAATGGGAGCAAAATTTTTACAGGGACTGCTGGTGCTGGCGTGTTTTTGTCTTTAAACAACGGACAGCTTTGGTCTGCGGTAAATACGGGTTTAACAAATACTAATGTCCATGTATTTGCCATAAACGGGGACACACTTTTTGCAGGAACAAATGGTGGTGGTGTTTGGAAACTACCAATTTCACAAATAACAGGGATTGAAGAAATAAATAATAATGCAGACAGTATTGCTGTTTATCCTAACCCTGCAATAAATAAAATAATAATAGAAAATTCGCGAGAAGCCACAATTGAAATTTTAAACATACAAGGTCAGACAATTTTACAACAACAATTACAGCAAGGAAAAACAGACATTGACATAAGTGGACTTGCAAAAGGGATTTACATTTTGAGACTGTGTGATAATGACAAGATAACAATAACAAGGATTGTGAAAGAGTAATATTTACAGTCCATAACTTCGGTCTGCAATAAACGGCGATTCCGATAGCTATCGGCAGTGGTTGACAGAAACTTTTATAATTAAAAAAATATTTCGTGATATACGCGTCAGAAATCTCAAATATAAAAGTTGTTTATTTTTCGGAAAATATTTCTTAATGAATTTTGCGCCTTCGTTAAATCGCTTTACATTTGATTAAAATTTATTAATAAACGGAGGCTTTTAGACGAACTGCCGTTATGGTCTATAAATAACAAGGAGGATTTATGAAAAAACTATTACTATTTTTAGCTTTAATATGTTTAATAAACATAACAAATGCACAGTGGCAACAAACAAGCCTTGATAGCACTTATACAGTCAAGGCATTAGCCATAAATGGTAGTAACATTTTTGCTGCGACTAATAATTATGGTATGTATTTGTCTTCAAACAATGGAAACAGTTGGTCTATGGTAAATACAGGGATACCAACAAATACTAATGTAAATACATTAGCCATAAGCGGAAGTAATATTTTTGCAGGCACTAGTAGTTGCGGCGTGTATTTATCTTCAAACAATGGAGGGCTTTGGACTGCTGTGAATACAGGCTTACCTAGTATATTCGGCACTTATGTATCTTTAAATGCATTGGCAATAAAAGGAGATACCGTTTTTGCAGGGACTAATAATGATGGCGTATTTTTATCTACAGACAATGGTGGTAATTGGACTGCTGTGAATACAGGGTTGCCGATAGGTGCTGAAGTCACTGCACTGGCAATAAGTGGAGAAAATAATTTTGCCGGTATTTATTTGCAAGGCGTGTATTTATCTACAAACAATGGAAACAGTTGGACTGTGGTAAATAATGGACTAACAAGTACTACTAATGTTAGCGCATTAATCATAAGCGGTGGAAATATTTTTGTAGGAACAAAAACAGCAGGAATATTTTTATCTACTGATAATGGGGGGGATTGGAATGCTGTTAATAATGGATTGACTAATTTTTATGTATATTCATTCGCCATAAGCGGTGGAAATATTTTTGCAGGAACTGATGGTGGTGGCGTGTTTTTTTCTTCAAACAATGGACAACAATGGGCTACAATAAATACGGGTTTAACAGATCTGGTTGTTTATGCATTAGCTATAAGCGGGGACACACTTTTTGCAGGAACAAATGGTGGTGTTTGGAAACATCCATTAACTCAAATGAATGGTATTGAAGAAATGAATGAAAATAATAATATCGTCATTTATCCAAATCCCGCAACCAATAATCTTACTATTGAAGCCTCACAAAAAGCCACATCCGATAGCTATCGGATAGAAATTACAAACATACAAGGACAAATAATCCTGCAACAACAATTACGGCAAGGAAAAACAGACATTGATATAAGCGGACTTGCAAAAGGGATTTATATTTTAAAACGGAACAGTAACGATAAGACAGAAGTGAAAAGGATTGTGAAAGAATAGATTTTACCGGGCATAACTTTGCTTCAATGGCTTGTGGTTGAAGATAGTTTGGAGTTATGAGTTTTGAGAAGAGAGTCTGACAGTCCGCCATCGCAAGCTCGTTATGATTACTACTGAATAAATCAATTTTATGCAGATGGAATCTATGAATAAAAATTTGCTTATATCGCCATGCGGGATGAACTGTGGTATTTGCATGGCTTATTTGAGAGAGAAAAATAAATGTTCCGGCTGCAGAGGTTCAGAAAAAGATAAAACAGTATCACGACTAGAGTGTAAAATAAAAAAATGCGATAAATTAAATTCAAAATTTTGTTTTTATTGTGAAGAATTTCCTTGTAAAAAGATAAAGCATATAGATAAAAGATACCGGATAAAATACAATATGAGTATGATTGAAAATCTTATGAATATTAAAAACTCCGGGATCAGGAAGTTTTTAAAAAACGAAAAAATCAGGTGGGCATGTCCGAAATGTGGTGGAACAATTTGCGTTCATAAAGGAATTTGTTTTAAATGTGGAAAATAAAATTTGTGTATTTGCCGTACACTTCAAAAATATTATTTCGCAGACCGCTCTCAAATTTTACAATGCTAAACAATAATAACATTTTGTTTATTCCGCTATGATATTTATTTTTACAAAAATTTAAACAACCATTATACTGCAAACGAGATAAATTTCCGCATTTTAAGTCGGCAAAGATTGCGGACTGCAAACTTATATATTAATGCGACATTTATCCAACGCATGGTATATGTATAATTAACCCGTTTAATATTTTATTTATGAATCAATTGATTTTAGTTATTCACCCCAGCGCACAGTCAACAAGGATCGCAGTTTATAATTACAGGAAACAGATCTTTCTGACAAATATTAAACACTCTTCCGGAGAATTAGCAAAGTTTAAAAAAATTGCAGATCAGCATGAATTCAGGAAACGGGCAATATGCAATGAACTTGCTAAAGCGAATATTAATATCAAAGAAATAAGCATAGTAGTAGGAAGAGGTGGTTTGCTTAAGCCGATATCAGGAGGAGTATATTTAGTGAACGAAAAAATGATCAGGGATATCATGAATCCTATGGACGATCATGAATCGAATCTTGGTGGTATTATTGCTTACGAGATCGCAAAGGATGTAGGACGGGATATCCATGCTATAATTGCCGATCCCGCAAGTGTTGACGAGATGGATGAGATAGCTAAAATATCCGGCATGCCTGATATTCAAAGAAAAAGTTTTTTACATACGCTTAATCAAAGAACTATTGCAAGAAATTTTGTTCGTGAAATTGGTAAAGACTATGAAGAAATAAATGTTATAGTAGCGCATATTGGAAAAAGTATTTCTGTGGGAGCGCATAAAAAAGGAAAAATAATTGATGTAAACAATGGACTTATAGGCGATGGTCCTATGACAACCGAAAGAAGCGGGACAGTTCCCGGCGGCGATCTTGTTGAACTTTGTTATTCCGGCAAATTTACAAAAGAAGAAATCTTAAAAAAAATGAAAGGAGAAGGAGGAGCGTATGCTTACTTGGGAACAGCTGATTGTTTTGAAATAGAAAAAAGAATAGAAAAAGGTGATAAAAAAGCGGAATTGATTTATTCAGCTATTGCATACCAGGTTGCTAAGGAAATAGGGGCTTTGAGTACTGTACTTAAAGGTGAGATAGATGGAATACTTATAACCGGACAACTTGCATACAGTAATTTCCTGATTAATCATATCACTGAAAGAATTAAACACATTGGGCTTGTAAGGGTTTATCCCGGCGACGACGAAATGGATAATTATGCAATGTACGGATACATGATACTTGCAGGAGAAATTGAAGCAAAAGAATATAAATAATTACTATTATAAAAACGGTGTATCGGCAGGAAACTATAAATTTAGTAATCAGTGATCGGTGTTCAGTAATCAGTGATTACCTTTTAAAAAATAAAGAATTTTGGAAGTAGTTAAAAAACAGAACAAATTTCCATGATAACAAACGAAACCCTTACCCGCGAACAAAATGCAAAATTAATTATTGATTTCTTTCACCGCATAATGATGCATCATGTTATGTGGTTTTCTGAAGTATATGAACACCTGGGAAAAGAAAAAGCATTTAAGGCGCTTGATAAAGTTTATAAAACCGGTTATGATGTACAGATGAAACGTATCGCAAAGACCTTAAATTTTGAAATGAAAGATGGTGTTCCGGCTCCTTTGCTTGATCTGCCTGATGAAACCTTGAATTCGTTGAGAGAAAATGTTGCTGCTAATTGGCTTGCAAACGACGGTATATGGTTTCAGGCAGTGGAATTTTCATGCAGCATGAAAGATGCAAAGCAATGTAACGATTCCTGCTGGGCAAAGTTTTCCCCTGTTGAAGCATGGTCAATAAAAAGGATATTAAATATGCCAGAACAACCGGGACTTGAAGGATTAAAACAGGCTCTGCAATTCAGGCTTTACGCTTTTATCAATAAGCAATCGTTCACTGATGAAACATCAAAGAGTTTCGCTTTTCGCATGAACGACTGCAGGGTACAAAGCGCCAGAAAAAGAAAAGGACTTGACGATTACCCTTGTAAGTCCGCAGGAATTATTGAATATACAACATTTGCAGAGGCAATAGATTCGCGTATTAAAACCGAATGCATATGTTGTCCGGCAGACCAACATCCTGATGAATGGTATTGTGCCTGGAAATTTTATATTGAATAATAATAAAAGAGAAATATGTTTACTTTTAGATATATTTATTTATATCTTTAGTACTATGCTAAATGTCGGGCTGAGTGATGTCGCACTAATGTCATCCTGAGTAATGTCATCCTGAGTAATGTCAGCCTGAGTTTATCGAAGGCTTATCGAAGGCTTATATAAGAATGACTTGATGATACTGTAATTGTCATACTTCGACAGGCTGCATAAAAAATAATTTATGCTTAACTTAACTTTAGTTTTTTTAAATAAAACCATTTTGAAGTATGTTTAAAAGATTATTATATAGTGTTGTTCTTATATTTTTGGCATACGGCGCCAACGCGCAATATAATACAGGAATTGGTATAAGATTCGGAGATCCCGGGAGAGGATTGTCGCTGATACAATACTTTTCTCCAAGAAACAGGGGAGCTGCAAATTTTTTGTTTACAAACCAATTTAGTGGATATTGCTTTACCGGTCTTTATGAAGTACATTCAAAAAATCATAATGAACATATTGAGGTTGCCAATGTGGGCTTTTATGCAGGCGCTGGCGGGCATGTAGGACGGTACGGAGAAAAAGGATATTTTACTAAATCGAATTTAACCAGTGATAAAATTTTTTTTGTTGAAGGCTTAGATTTAATTGCAGGTGTTGAATGGCGGTTGCCCCACGTACCTCTTTTGCTTAGTGCGGACATCAAACCTTTTTTTGATATTTCAATCAGTAAAGGTCAGCCATTATACATTGATTACGCAGTTTCTTTAAGATATTTATTTTAACTGGTATTGTATCCCTGCCTTGCCTGCAGGCAGGGACGCGTGAAATTAAAGAAAATAAAAAAAGTACTTAAAAAGAAACCGTGAAAATATCTGTGGTTTCTTTTAATTTTGTCCGGAAGAAAAAAATCAGATGCCTCACATTTCCGAAACAGCTATTGAATATCTCAAAGGCGTTGGTCCTCAAAGAGCAGAAATGCTTAAGAAGGAGCTTGGGATTTTTACTTTTGGCGATCTCTCCGGTTATTATCCTTTTCGCTATATCGACAAAAGCAAGTTTTATAAAATAAATGAGATCAACAGTGATGTTGCCTACGTTCAGATTAAAGGCTACATTGATAAAATTGAAATGATCGGCGGAAAAAGGATCGTAAGAATGACAGCACGCCTTAGTGATGAAACAGGAACTATTGAACTCGTATGGTTTAACGGGTTCAGATGGCTGAAAGATAAATTCAAAAAAGGACAGGAATATATAGTTTTCGGGAAACCTACATATTTCAACCGGAAATATAATATTACCCATCCTGAAGTTGAAATTCCCGACGATGATAATGCTCCCATTGTGTTTAATCTCCAGGGCTTTTATAATTCAACTGAAAAGTTGAAATCTAAAGGGCTCGACAGCAAAGGTATCAGTAAACTTCAGAAAACACTGCTTACGGAAATGAAGGGCTTTATAACGGAAACCCTTTCATCGGATATTATCAGCAATCTTAAACTTATTCCCAGGGAAGATGCGATTATAAATATTCATTTTCCTGAAAGCAAGGAAATACTTCATAAAGCTCAACTCCGGCTTAAATTTGAAGAACTTTTTTTTATTCAACTCAAACTTTTAAAACTCAAACTTGTACGTATTTCAAAATTTAATGGACACAAGTTTTCTATTGTCGGGAATAATTTTAATGATTTTTATCACAACCATCTTCCATTCTCTTTAACAAATGCCCAGAAAAAGGTAATAAAAGAGATCAGGAATGATATAGGTTCAGGTAAACAAATGAACAGGCTGTTACAGGGAGATGTAGGCAGCGGAAAAACAATAGTGGCGCTGATGTGCATGCTTATAGCCATGGATAATGATTGTCAGTCAGCTATCATGGCGCCTACCGAGATCCTTGCACAGCAACACTTTGAAAACATTTCCAACCTGCTTGCCAAGACAAAAATAAATGTTCAGTTATTAACCGGCAGTACAAGATCTGCAAAAAGAAAAAAAATATTTGAGCAGCTTGAAAACGGTACGATTAATATTTTGATAGGTACTCATGCGCTCATTGAAGATAAAGTAAAATTCAAAAATCTTGGCTTTACAGTTATTGACGAACAACATAGGTTTGGTGTCGCTCAACGCGCAAGTCTCTGGAAAAAAAATAATATCCCTCCTCATGTGCTTGTTATGACCGCTACTCCTATTCCCCGTACACTTGCAATGACACTTTACGGCGATCTTGATGTTTCGGTGATTGATGAATTACCGCCCGGAAGAAAACCTGTAAAAACTCTCCACTTCTACGATTCCGACCGTCTGCGTGTATTCGGGTTTATTAAAAAGCAAATTAAAGAAGGAAGGCAGATATATATTGTTTACCCGTTGATTAATGAATCGGAAACCCTTGATCTGAAATTTTTGATGGATGGCTACGACAGCATAGTGCGGGAATTCCCTTTACCTGAATATGCGGTCAGTATTGTTCATGGACAAATGAAATCCTCTGAAAAAGAATACGAAATGCAGCGCTTTGTTAAAGGCGAAACTAATATAATGGTTGCTACAACTGTGATAGAAGTAGGTGTTGATATTCCAAATGCCTCTGTAATGATAATAGAAAATGCAGAACGCTTCGGCCTTTCCCAGCTTCATCAGCTAAGAGGACGCGTAGGCCGTGGCGCCGATCAATCATACTGTATTCTTATGACAAGCCATAAACAAACTGCTGATGCAAAAAAACGCATTGAAACATTAGTAAAAACCACTGATGGTTTTGAAATAGCGGAAGCTGATTTACGGCTTCGCGGGCCCGGCGACATTGAAGGAACACAACAAAGCGGCATCCTCGACTTGAAACTTGCCGACATTATTAAAGATGAAAAACTTTTGCATTATGCTCGTAAAGTTGCTATTGAAATTTTGGATAAAGATCCGAATCTTTCAAATCCGGCAAACGCTTTAATTGCAAGAAGAGTAGCCGAGCTGAACAAAGAAAAAACAAATTGGAGCAGGATAAGTTAACTTTCCAAAAACCCGTAATTTTTTTTAAGCTGACTCGTGGGCAGCAATTTTTTTTGGAATGTGGTAAAAAAACAGGCTGGCTCTTTGGCGGGCTTTAGCGTTAGCTTTGAACGACCCGACAATGTGCCAGCCTGTGTATATTAGCTATTCTTTTAATATTTTCTCAAATTTGAAAATCTTACCAGTTCCAAGTTTTATTAAGTAAACACCTGGATCAAAGTTTGTTGTTTGTACAACTGTCTTTTCTAATAATAAATTCCCTTTGAAAACAACCTGACCTATTGCATTTAATATTTCAAAATTTCTATTTTTTATATTACCCTTTATTTCAATAATTAATTCATTAGATACAGGATTTGGATAAAATGTTATTCCTTCTGTTGTTTGGGGGGCAATTCCAACTGTATTTATTTCTACGCAAACGGAAGTATCAGAGCATAAGCCTTGAGTTATTATTACTGCATAATTTCCGTTAACTGTTGCCGTGAAACTTTGATTTACTTCTCCATTAATTGGGGCAAAATTGTTATTACAATCGAGCCATTGGTAAGCATCAGCAGTAAAATTTGCTGTAATTGTAATACCAGAAAGCGCAACACTAATATCAACAGGATTTACCGATAAATGCAAAGTGTAAATACTATCGCAATCATTTATGCTGGTATAGTTCGCAGTGAAAGTTCCTGTAGTTGAATAATTTGTTCCATGCCAGTTGTAGGTTTCTCCATTGCAAATGCTGTGGTTTTCAGTAAAAGCATAAACAGGATTTACCGATAAATGCAAAGTGTAAATACTATCGCAATCATTTATGCTGGTATAGTTCGCAGTGAAAGTTCCTGTAGTTGAATAATTTGTTCCATGCCAGTTGTAGGTTTCTCCATTGC
>CAINEZ010000308.1 GCA_903847905.1 uncultured Bacteroidota bacterium | reverse complement strand
TTATGGGAATTTATTAACCAACATTAGCAAGCTTCGTGCTTGACAACTTTGCAGGTGAAATGCCTGCACCAATTTTTTTAAAACCTACATCAAATCAGATTTTTTTATAGGCGTTGGCACAACGACAAGGTGTTGGAAATCAAGCAATTAGGGACTACCCACGACTATGCTTGCTCTTTTCAGGCGAGATATAGAGACACAAACGCCACTCTAACCCTCGCTCAGACAAATTTCCTGCTTGTACCTTTATGAGGTATTGAATGGGACTTAGACGAAGATGATACCTACCTTCTAAATGATATCGAAAAAATCAAAACATATGAACATACAAGACACACTATACAAACTAGTATTAAATTACTATAAAAACTCTACATCACGAGATGATGCTAAATATGATATCACCTTTAGAGAATTTGATAATCAATTTTCCGCACCTTTAGAGCAATGGGATGCTTATAAAGACGAATTATTTGGATTCCTCACCTATAAAGTTGCTGAAGATTTAGGTTATTCCTGCGAAGCATTGGAACTAAATTTGGAAATCATTGAAGGTGCTACAATACTAGACCAAGTAATTAACACACTAGTTTACAACATTCAACGAAAAACAACCTTAGGAGTATAATATGACATACATAACCAATCCAAATATAAATAATCGACAGGCAGGACAATTAGCAAGGAAATTAAGAAAGATAATTAGTAAATTTGATTTTACTATGAAAATACAACACCTAAAACAAACAATCAACGAAATTCAAAACTGGGAATTTGATTGTATACCTACACCAGTTCAACCCGCCATATTAGCAACTGCCGTAGATGGGTATTGCTTTTTTGGAGACGCAAGGCAAGAGGATTTTAACACCTATAAATTGTTTACAATTAGAGATATTGAGAACTTCAACCCCAACTTTTCACTTATTGCTAATTACTGCCAAGAAGTATTTGACTTAAAGGCGGAGAGGAGCAGTATTGAAAATGAAACTAAAAATGAACTTTTAACAAACGATATCACAAATTGTGATATTGAACTTTTCTAATATTATGAAACCAAAACTAAAAATAACTTACGTCACAACCGATCAGAGGCTTATTGAACTTACTAAAAAACTAAATGAGGTAAGTAAAGAATTTGCCAAAGAATATGAACAAGCAGAAAAGGATGCCCACGAAATGGACGCCTTACTTTACCACGAAAACTAACAAATCAACGCCTAATACGGACTTAAAACCTGTATTAGGCGTTTTTTTGTGCACTTTTATAATTCTAGCTAGCGTTCCTATATCGTCCATATGCGATACCGTGCGATGCTATGCGTCTATATATGATGGTAAAGGAACAAGATAGAAATTACTCCGTAATTTCCAAACGGCAAATGGACATAAAATGTCCATTATCAAATTTGCTATGCAAATTATTACTCAAAAAACGGCTAATTTTGGCTAATTTCCCAAATCTTAAGTATACGATTGCCAGTTTAAACTTTCTTAAGTATACGACATTTTTGAACTTTTGCTCCTTAAGTATACATATTAATCAATTTGCAGCCTTAAGTATACGAAACGCAAAAAATGGACATTCTATAGCATTATTGCAGGCTAGGACTTGCTAATTATTAGGTCAAAGTAATTTAACCTCGGGTGTAAACTAATCTAACTCAACGCTTTATCTATTAGTGGTAATTTTGCCTCTGGAATTGGTATTGATTATTTTGTTAAAGATGTGGTAAAATTAAGTATGAAGACAAGAAGCCGAAAACTATTAAGATTTGAAGGACAAATACAAAGAGCTTACACCAGAGGCATTAAAATAGGCGGTATTTATAAGCAAATTTTAGATGCAGGTGCCGATTGTAGCCTTATTGCGTTAAAGAAATTTGTAGCAAAGCATAAACTATTTTGGCAAGATCCGTTGGAATTAACCCCCTTACCTAAAAAATCTGAAATTAAAGCCTCTAAACTTTCATTCTTTCACGGTACAAATTGGTGGGAAGATTTAACCTTGGATGGCAAGCAATTATTTACTGGTACAAATTATAACTTCTCATCTATGCATATGCCAGATGATAACACAATTACGCAAAGAACAGTTTATGAAGCTGCTAAATATATGCAAGATACAACTGCGTCTGGTAAACTATTAGAAATGGCAAGAATTATTACTGCCGATGTAAAGTTAGAAATCATTACTATTAAAGGCATTACTGGGTTTATGATTAACTATGGTAAATTAACTAAATGCCGTTTGGAGCAGCAACAATTTAAGAAGTTATGCAGATTTGAGCGCCGGGAGAAAATCCTTGAAGATGTGCTAGCTGGTAAAATGTTTCCAATCATCGATGACTGGGAGGGAGATCGTAATAATATCGTTATTAAAGAATTTGCATTTCCAAACGAAATAAATGCTGCAATTAAAAAATACGGTGAAGAATTAGCATACGGTATGTTTGAACCAGTACCAAAAGAATTTCTTGACATTTATACTAATGAAAAGCTTTTACTGGAGGGTACAATTGGATTAAAAGTTATACGATATGCCTAAAAATGCTACGCATAAATTATGCTAAAAAAACATAATTTTGTTTTAAAAATATTATGAAAAACTACAAAAGGGAAATATTTATGGATGGCACGTCAAAGCTTGTATGTTGTGAAACTGGGAGAATTTTATCCAAAGGTGAAGAATTTTGGGTAGAGAATGGTAAAGAGCATAAAGAAATTGAATTAGAAGAAAAAAAGGAAGAAGAAATACCTTTTACCTTTTCAACATTTAAAGGTCTATATACGCTTATTTGCCTAGTATACTTTTTTACTATATATGGGATTACTGGATTAAATCCATCATTTTGGCTAGCAAAGGCAGAAGCTAGTCAGCACGGTCAAAATTTTGCTGGGTATATTCCTTACGGATTTGAAGCAAAAGAAAAAGCCGTAGAAGAATTAACTCCTACGGCTTTAATTAAGTTTTTTGCTAAT
>CAINEZ010000307.1 GCA_903847905.1 uncultured Bacteroidota bacterium | reverse complement strand
CATCATGACTCATTGATACAGTAATTTTATTTTTAACCGGAGCATTTAATATTTTTTTTTCACTTTGAGCTTTTAAGTTATTTGAGATTATGCAAAAACCCAGAACAGCAAAAAATAAATAAATATTTTTCATAAATATTTTTTTTATAATAACACTTTATAATTATTGTCCTTTAAATTCTATTACCCCCATGATATCAATAAGTGATAGTGTCCCTGAAACATTAGGTGCGGCGCTGCTTTTTACATATCCAATAATAATATCTCCGGTAGCAAGTGGAACAGGGCTGGCAGGAGCAAATAGTAATTGATAACTTGTAAAAGTTTTTGTGAGCGTTACGGAGCCGCTTGCTATTAAAGTTCCTGTAATATTTCCCGAGAAATTATTTGTAGGAGTGTAAGAATAGAAATATACCGTAACCGTAGGAACATTGGTAACAGTAACTCCTACAGAACCATCATATAGGTTTTCAACCATTCCCCAACCACTATATCCCGTAAAATAACAGGGGGATGTTACAGTATGGCTTACATACCATATTCCGTTCAATGCAGGTATAGAGGCGGGATTTGCAAGGTAATACCCACCTAAGTAATCATTGTCATAAGGATTTGTGTTGTCCCCATAAGTATTGGGACCATAGTTTGAGGAGTTAAAAAAATAATTTGAGGTAGTGCCGGCGCTTACCCTAAACCTGTTTTCATAAGGTATTTCATATTTACCACCGGAGCTGCCAAAAGTTGACCAATTAGGCGAGCCAGGTGTGCCGGAGTTAAAGTAATAACCCGGTGAAATATTATTAGGCCATGTACCAACTGTAGCAGTATTATATACCATTAATGAGGTTGCCGGGCTAGGAATAGTTGTAGCATCAGTTTTGCCGGTAAGTGCTACGTTTGGAATGAGTATGCCTTTATTTATACTATTAATGTCCAGTAATGCTGATGAACTTGGCGTTGCAGTTCCTATGCTTACAGAAGTTCCATTATCAAAAATCTGGCTGCATGTAGCTGAAGCGCCTAAAGATTTAATAATATAATTTGCGCTTCCACAACCGAGAGGGCCTGTAGGTCCTGTAACTCCTGTTGCTCCGGTAGCGCCATTTGCTCCAGTTGAACCTGCTTGTCCCTGAAGCCCTGTAGCGCCATTTGCCCCAGCAGAACCTGGTAATCCCTGTGGACCGGTAACACCATTTGTTCCTGCGGGTCCCTGTGGTCCTGTAGCACCATTTGCCCCAGCAGAACCTGGTAACCCCTGTGGACCGGTAACACCATCTGTTCCTGCTGGTCCCTGTGGTCCCGTAGCACCATTTGCCCCAGCAGAACCTGGTAATCCCTGTGGACCGGTAACACCATCTGTTCCTGCGGGTCCCTGTGGTCCTGTTCCACCGGTAAATCCCATAATTGGCATCCATTGTGTACCATCAAAATACCAAAATTGGTCAAGGTTTGTATCATATACCAGCAATCCTTTTTGTGACATACCAATAGGAGTAATGCCATTTCTTTGAGCGGTTGTCATTCTTGGTATTAAAACCCCTTTTGTGGTAGATGAAACATCAAGAATAGCCGAAGCATCTGGAGGGTTTCCATTATCATTTATAGAAACATTTTGATTTTGCGCACCCGCATTAAAAAAAACCGGAATGATCAATACAAATGCTGATAATACTTTTTTTAAAGTTTTCATAATGTTTATTTAGAAAAATATTATTTAGAAACTAGAGTAATTACGCCTGTAATAGTTTTAGTGGTATTATTGTAAGAAGGAATTACTGCAATATAATAATAAGTTCCCCGTGATACTTTTTTACCATTATAAGTTCCATCCCAGCCATCTTTCCCTTCATAAATTTTCTCATCCCACCTGTTAAATATTTTAACTTCGTAGCCTTTTAAAAAAACATCATTTTTTCCATTGTCATCAGGAGTAAATGCATTGGGCGCTTTCAATTCAAATTCGCTCAAATCCCAATAAGAAAAGAAGTTATTTCCGCTTATATCGCCAGTAGTAACCGTTTTATTTGCAACATCGCATATACCTGTCATTCTCATATCAATCCATTTATATAATAAATCATTATAACGAATTGCCATAAGGTTTGCTTCAATAAGATCAGGATTATCTGTTGCATCAATATCTTCAGGTGTATATTTAAACGAAATAGTAACATCTGGTTTTGTTGTAAAAACAGGTTTCAATTCCCAATATCTGTCCGCGAGGTTTTTAGGTTCTAAGGTATCAAGCGAAAGAATACCGTCGGGATAGGGTTTGTTATGCCCATCAGTTGGATATGTAGCAAATACTACAGAACCATCTTGCGGATCTGCTGCAGTCTTAGTATTTAAAACAAGGTTCAAATCATTTGAACCGCTACCCGAGCCAAAAGGAACATCAAAAGAACCTATTGTGTTTCCGATTTTCCATTCAATTTCTCCTAACCCATCTTGTGGCGTTGATTCGCTTTTTATATATCCACTATTATATGAAATTGCGTCGGTATTTTTATTATCAATAATTAGTTTGTTACTATTTAATTCCAGAACACCATCTACCGTAAAAATACCTTTAACCTCGCAGTTGTTAAGCGAAAGTGTTTTTAAAGCATTTTGAATCTCGAGGTTCTCGAAAAAAATCGGCGTTGTTCCAAGTATTGATTGATTGAAACCAGCAAGAATAATATTTCCATCAGGTACAGGCTCAATGTTAGAAAATACGTTTCCGCCTGAATTATTAGCAAAATTGCCATTTACAATAAGGTTGCCATCAATATTTATTGATCCATCGGTTCCGCTTGTTTGGTTGTTTGTAAAATCACCCACATTGATATAAGCGCCTGATTCAATATTAATGATCAACCCGTTATTAACGAAACCATTAGTTTGAGCGACAACAAAATTTGAAAAAAATATAATTATTATGATAACTATTATTTTGAATTTTCTCATACTAAAATATTTTACAAAAAAATAATTTCAAAATATAAGATTGATAGTACGACAGAATTTTAATATAAAACTTTTGCAAAGTAAATTAAAATTTTAATTTACTTACAAACCTAAACAAAAAATACTTTGTTTAAATCCCTTAGTTTACTTAAAAGATCATCAAATATATAATAATTTAAGTAAGGGGAAAAAATATGTTAAACAAAATGGCATGATTATGAAAATAACCAAATAGTAAAAAACAAATATTCAATGAAAGCCAATATTTTTCAAAAACAATTTACATGTATCGCTTATTGATTGTTGCATTGGAATAAATTCTATTCCAATATTTTTTTTAATTTTTTCATTCGAATAAGAATATTTCCGGTAAGCTGTTCTTGCGGTTTCTTTCGTTATCAATGGTTTTTTTCCTGTTATCGATGAACGTAATGTTTCCGCTCTCCATACAAGTTGGCTTAAAAAATAATTCGCTTTAATCGCAGGAACATTTTTACCTAATCCTTCTGCAATCATTTTAAATAATTGAAAATAACTAAGGTTTTCAGAAGAAAGTATAAATCTTGAATTTATAAAATCGCTTTCCATCAAAAGGAACATCGATTTCGAAACATCGCGTACATCAACATATCCGTTAATACCGTCGGTATAAAATTTCAAACCATCCCAGACCTGCTGAAATAATTGGCTGCTTCCTTTTTCCCAGTCGCCGGGACCGATAATTACAGACGGGTTTACAATCACAGCAGGCAATCCTTCAATCGTTCCACGCCATACTTCTCTCTCAGCTCCATATTTACTTATGGAATACGCTGAATTATTTTCTGAATTTTTCCATTGAGTTTCTTCATCGGTAAGTTGATCATTATCGGCTCTTCCAAGCGTGGCAATGGAACTAACATAACAAAGTTTTTTCACACTCTTAAAAAGACAGGCATTAACAACATTGGCAGTTCCATCAATATTAACCTTCATCATTTCCTTATGATCCGATTTATTGAATGAAACAATTGCAGCCGTGTGATAAACATGAGTAACATCATCTATCGCTTCATACAACGAATAAATATCCGTAACATCCCCATTTACCCATTCTATCTGCGAAAGCAGATCGTCGGGTTTTCCTGAGTAATAAGAAAAAACTCTCTTTATCAGGTTTAACGAGCTGTTTTCTCTTTTAAGCGCCCTGACTTTTTTCCCTGAAACTGCATGGTTGAAAAGTAAATGAGAGCCAACCAATCCGGTGCCTCCTGTAACGAGTATCATGCAGCTAAGATAGAGAAATTATAATAACTGATGTTACGCAAATATAATAAATGAATACAAAATTAACGGTCAGGCTGAGCCGATTCTCCAGAAACGATAGTGGAGGGAGAAGCGTGTCCCTGCCTGACCGGTATGCAGGGAAGTCGACCACACATAATCACTCTTCGACACAGCCGCTTCCTCGCATGCCCACGCAATGGCTGGCTCTGAGTGACATTAATAAATAAATTTTAAGATTTGCGTAACATCAGATAATAATATGAATTCTTACATTCTAAATTATTAAAAACGAATAATGAACAAGGATTTACGAATAGGGATTTACGAAGTAAAGTAGCCTGTTCTGAAATCCTGCCTTCCGGCAGGCTTTTTCTTAAATCAAAATGTAGTAATTTATCTTTTTCAAATTAAAGAATTGTTTTTATAATGCAAAAATTAAAATATAAATATCAAAGTGCCAAATAAAAATATGAAAATTCAATGACAAAATAATTTTCTACTTTTGCTATTATTAAAATGAACATTATGAACTTTATTGATGAGCTACTTTGGAGAGGCATGATCCAAGATATAATGCCCGGTGCGGAGGAATTGCTGAAAAAAGAAATGACAACGGCATATACAGGTTTTGACCCTACTTCCGATTCTTTGCATATCGGGAATTTGGTGTCTATAATGATGCTTAAACACTTCCAGATGGCAGGGCATAAACCACTGGTACTCGTTGGTGGAGCTACCGGTATGATAGGCGACCCATCAGGAAAGTCGGAGGAAAGAAACCTGATTGATGAAAAAGTTTTGCGCCATAACCAGGAATGTATAAAAAAACAATTGGTTAAATTTCTCGACTTTGACACTTCTAAACCTAATTGCGCGGAAGTAGTGAATAATTATAACTGGATGAAAGATTTTTCATTCCTCGGATTCCTGCGCGACGTAGGCAAGCATATTACCGTAAATTATATGATGGCAAAAGATTCAGTGAAAAAAAGACTTGAAACAGGAATTTCTTTTACTGAATTTACATATCAGCTTGTGCAGGGATATGATTTTCTTTTTCTCAATGAAAATAAAAACTGCAAACTCCAGATGGGCGGCTCCGACCAATGGGGAAATATTCTTACAGGCGCTGAACTTATTAGGCGTAAGACAGGCAGAGAAGCTTTTGCACTTACCTGTCCGCTTATAACAAAAGCTGATGGCGGAAAATTCGGCAAAACAGAAAAAGGTAATCTATGGCTCGATTCCGCAAAAACTTCTCCTTACAAACTCTACCAATTCTGGCTTAACAGCTCTGATGCTGATGCTTCAAAATATATACGCATATTTACTTTGCATAACAAAGAAGAAATTGAATCATTTGAAAAACAACATCAGGCAGCGCCTCATTTAAGATTACTTCAAAAGATCATAGCAAAAGATATTACAAGCCGGGTTCATTCCGAAGATGATTATAATGTTGCCGCAGGAGCTTCCGAAATATTGTTCGGAAAAGGAACTTCCGAAATGCTTAATAAGCTTGATGAAGAAACTCTCTTATCGGTTTTTGAAGGTGTGCCGATGGCTGACATAAGTAAAAGCGAAATCGTTCAGAGTATTTCAATTATAGATTTTCTTTCGGAAAAAACAAATATCACAACATCCAAAGCCGAAGCAAGGCGCATGTTGAAGGAAGGAAGTATCAGCATTAATAAATCAAAAGTTGACGAGAATTTCTCTGTAACAGAAAATGAGTTACTAAATGATAAATATATCCTGGTTCAAAAAGGAAAGAAGAATTATTATTTAGTGAAAGCGCAATAAATATTGATTGTATATAAAATCCAAGATCGCCGTCAGACAGATTTATTCCGGAATTCGTTTTACCTACCCTGTTTAAAGGCTAATTAAAAATATGAAGGGTTGTTCCATCGAAGGAGGTATGATATTGCTTAAGCATAATTGTAGCAGGTCCTTTAACTATAGAACCATCAAGCAGAAGAAACTTTGAACCGCAGCAGGAATCTACCGCCATTACAGCGGAATTATCAACCTGTACAAGCGCACATGAATTGGAAGGCTGGTAAGGACAGTCGCGTTCGTAAGCCATAAATTCCTCTGTTGATCTTCGGTAAACGATAATGCCGCGGACTCCACCGGTAATATATTCATACCCGCCAATGTTGTTCAATCCTATATATTGTGTCGAAATATTCATATAAAAATTTACATAAACATACGGTATCTGATCTTTTTTGTCCTTCTTACATTGAGGAGTAAGCAGCAAAAAGAAAATCAGAAAAAAAGGAAAGCTTATGAACTTTATAATGTGTGTTTTCATAAAAATAATTACTGATAGTACAAAATTAATGATTTAATAGATAACATAAAACAAAAAATAAAAGTATTGCATTACTTTTGTACTTTGAATTATTAAAACATTAATAATCATGAAAAACATAAGTAAAATAGTTTTACTTTTCGTTTTCCTGCTTTTGATGCAATTAATGTCAATCGCGCAATATTCAATATCAAATGGAGTAAGTCTTCCCGCAAGAGATACGGTAAAAGTGTTCATGGTTTTTGTGCAGGTAGATTATTCAGGCGGCGGTTGCCCGCAGAATCTTCCGGATAATATTGATGGTAATTGGCCTGTTAACGCAAACGGCATACGCAAACCCCCTGCAGATGCGGATACTTATTTCGATTTCGAATTAAAAAATGGAGAACAACCAAAAGGATATATTACAAATTTTTATTATCAGGCTTCATTTGGTAAATATGTGTTGCTAGGCGATTATTATCCTGAAGTGATTACAATACCCTGTAATAAAATATCAATAGGAAACGACGGACTTCAATGGATACTAGATTACCTGAAAAGCAAAAAGTCAAAAGATACAACTCTTTATTCTTACCATGGACTTCCACTTAATAGTTTTGATGAATGGACAATTACACAATCAGGATTACCTAAAATAAAAAAACCTGACGGAAGAATAGATCTCCTTTATATCATCTGGCGAAATAATCGCTTTCTGGGTTCTGCAAACACTAAGGATAATTCAGGCTTCGGAGTCCACAGCGTTACTGGAATTCCTTTTCAGAATATGAAAGGAGTAAATAACGTAGCTTCTTTTAATGCGGGGAGAAGTGGCGCACATGGCTATTTTATAACTATCGCCGAACATCTGCATGCCATATTCGGAGGCAATAACTGGCATACTGCAGGTGGCAGAAGCGATCATACATTTCTGTTTGCGCCATCCTCGTATAGCATAACAGGACAATCTTCGGCAACCATGCAAGCGCCTTGCGGATGGGACAGATGGATGATGAACTGGAAGAATCCGGATAAAAATTTTCTGATTAGTTCGATGGATGAAAACAACAATGAAATCAATACTGAAAATTTTTCAATTAATAATAATCCTGATGGAGGCACATATATTTTAAGAGACTTTATGACTACAGGTGATGCAATAAAAATAAAACTTCCTCATATTGACTGGAAAAAGAAAGGCGATGTAAAAAATCAATACCTCTGGCTTGAGAACAGAAGAATGAACACTTCTTGCGATAAATATTATACCGAAGATTGCGCTGATAATGATAATGGGAAATTTCCGAACGGTACACCTGGAATATACGCATACATTCAGGTTGGGAAAGATGTCAAAGAAGGCGCTTCCGACATTTATAATTATGAATTTTCGTATCAGGACGCTCTTGCCGGTTTTTTATTCCCATTAACTGCTGAAGGAAATTTTGATTTTTATTATGCGTGGGATAAAATACAGGAACCAAACTTCAGTATATGCGGAAACTGGGGAAACCGCAACCTGCCCGTTAATGTAGAAAAGAGCAAGCCTAATCCGTTAACCGGCTTTTCGGATCTTTATGATTTTGTGGATTTTAATAATGACGGTAAATTTTATTCAGGTGATAGCGTACAACCAGGTTTAAGCGAAATAATCGGCGACAGTGTTGTGCATAACTTCAATTGTAGTGGCGACTGGATGGATGCATTTTGTGAAGCTACCGGAAAAACCGAATTGTCAATATCTACAAACCCTGCCCCTGTTCCGGTTTATACGCTTTGTACAAATTATGAAGGAAAAAAATCTTACCTTCCTAAGGGAAATTTCGCTTCTTTTGAAAATAGGGTCATTTGGTTAAACGGACTGTCAATAAAGATAATTCAAGAAAATGTATATGGAAAAGGCGAAGTAAAAATAAAAATTACCTGGGACGACTACACAGTAAAGAAAAATGTAAGGTGGTGCGGAAATATCGTTTTAAGTCCTAATGATTTCGATAGATCAAAACCCTCATTAATTCTTGAAAAAAAGAAAAAAATGCTTATCGACCGAGGATATAGTTCAACTAATTCTATACCAACTGAAAAAAATGCAGAAGGAAGATGGATCTTTACAGATACTTCAAAATTCACGGTTACTGACAGCGCATATATGAAATTAAAACAAGGCTCTCAGCTAATTCTCGACAATGGCTCAAAATTTATTCTAAAAAAGGGGAGTAAACTGGAAATGCTTGCGAAATCAAAAATAATAATCAAAAAAAATAGTGAATTTATTGTTGAAGATGGCGCAGTTTTTTTGAAAGGGCAAAAATGTAATGTTATTAAAAAGGGAAGCATGCAATAAATTCATATAGAAAAAAGTTTTATATTTGAAAAAACGTATTTTTACCAAACATGAAATTCTATAAAAAAATAATCGTCTTTTTAATATGCTTTTTGCCTTTGTTTGTTACCGTGAATGCTCAGGAAAACGCAAACAAACAGCAAAAGAAAGTTGAGCGCACTAAAGAAAAAAGAACTCAGGAAGCGCAAAAAAAATATGAGAAAGCAGTTAAAAGGCACCATACGATTCAGGGAAAAGACACACGTAAAGAAATGAAAAAATCCCGAAAAACTTCAAAAGAAGAAACACCCGGCTATCGTAAAGAATTTTTTCTTGACAGATGGTTTTCCCATAAAAAGAAATAACCCTCATTCTGCATAATGCATACTGCAATTAAATACTTTTTCTCCAGAACTGCATTTTGTCTGTTTGCCCTGACAGATATATTTTTTTTTCTTCCTTCATCCAGCGCCCAGGATATCTCTTTCCGCTTTGACAAAATTACTTCCGAGAATATAAAAATTGAAAAAGGACTTTCTGTAAATGCAGTTAGTTGTATTTTACAGGACAATATCGGATATATGTGGTTCGGTACGTGGGACGGTCTGAACAAATTTGACGGATATAAATTCATCGTTTATAAAGCAAATGAATTTGCAAAAAACAACGAACTGAGCAATCAGTTCATCCATGCAATTTATCAGGACAAAGAAGGTAATATATGGATTGGGACAGAAAATGGTCTTAATAAATTTCAGTACAACAAACAGACATTTATACAGTTCAAACACAATTACGGAAATACTAACTGCCTTAGCAGTGATACTGTCTGGAGCATATATGAGGATTCTTATGACAAACTGTGGATTGGCACTCATAACGGGTTAAACCTGTTTGATAAAAAAACCGGCAAATTTATTCAGTTCCATACTGGCAATCACAGTTCAAACACAATCAGTAATAATAAAATTAAAGATATTGTCGAGGATAATCTCGGATGCATTTGGCTTGCCACAGAAAAAGGACTAAACAGGTATAACCCCCTTAGTAAAAAATTTACTGCTTATTTTCATGATCCAAAAAATATCAATAGTTTGAATAGTGATACTATTTGGTCTGTATTTCAGGATAAAAAAGGATTTATATGGATAGGGACTGAAAACGGCTTGTGTAAATTCGATATGAGAAAAGAATCTTTTACAAGATTTCAATACAACTCTAAGGATCCGAATAGCATCAGCGGCAATCATATTAGCGATGTTTTTGAGGACAGCAAAGGAACTCTTTGGATAGGCACTTTCGACAATGGTATAAATATTTTTGACAGAGGGAAAAATAAATTTATCAGGTATCAGAATATTATAAACGATTACAACAGCCTTAGCAATAATAATGTTTCCTCAATATACGAAGACAAATCAGGAATTGTCTGGATTGCCACAAGTAAAGGTGTAAATAAAATTAACGGAAACTCGTACAAATTCCTGCATTTTCAACACACAAAAAACGATGCCGGTAGTTTAAATAATAACATTGTGTGGGCTTTTCACGAAGACAAAGATGGCAATCTGTGGATCGGGACAGATAACGGGTTGAATTTTTTCAACAGGAAATCAGGTAAATTTAAAGTTTATAAAAATGATCCCGCCAATAATAATAGTATTTCCGGAAATGTAATAAAAGCAATTATTTCTGATAAGGATGGCGATATATGGATTGGCACCGAAAGCGCTGGTGTTGACGAATTTATTACAACAGAAAACGGGAAATATCAAAAAATAAATATCAAAAACAGCCTTTGCGATAATACAGTATGGTGCCTGCATCAGGATAAATACGGATACATTTGGATAGGAACCAATAATGGGCTGAACAGGTACAATAAAAAAACCGGAGAATTAAAATCATACAAACACAATCCGTATAATCCATATAGCTTAAGTAATAATATTATTAATGTAATATTTGAAGATAAAACAGGAGTTCTCTGGTTTGGAACTTATAACGGGCTGAACAAATACGATAAAAAGACAGAAAAGTTCTTTTCATATAAACATATACCTAACGATTCCACAAGTATAAGCAGCAACAGGATTTTTGGAATATTTGAAGATAAAAACGAAACAATGTGGCTTGGCACTATGAATGGCGGGCTTAATAAATTCGACAGGAAAATAGGAAAATTTAAAAATTATACAGAAGACAAAAACGGACTTGCAAATAATATGGTTTACTGTATTCTTGAAGATAATAACGGAAACCTTTGGCTGACAACAAACGGCGGTATCTCAAAATTTAATATTAAAACCGAGACCTTTGTAAACTATGATGTAAAAGACGGAGTTCAGAGCAGCGAATTTAATCAGAATGCCGCCATTAAAACTAAAGATGGAGAATTTTTCTTTGGCGGAATGAACGGCTTTAATGCTTTTTATCCACAGGATATTAAACAGAACAAATTTATCCCGCCAATTGTAATTACAAGTTTTAAAAAATTCAACGAAATACAAAAAAAAGAAATTAATGACGGAGACACCATTATTCTTTCTTATAAAGATAACTTTTTTTCTTTTGAATTTTCAGCGCTAGATTATTCCAACCCGATAAAAAATAAATACGCATACAAACTTGAACGATTTGACAAAGAATGGATTTATTGCGATGCTAACAGAAGATACGCAGAATATACCAAGGTAAGCCCGGGTATATATAAATTTAGAGTGAAAGGAACAAACTGCGATGGTGTTTGGAACAACGAAGGAATTTCTTTTACAATCATTATTACTCCGCCATGGTGGGCTACATGGACATTCAGGATACCATTTTTAATTTTCCTGATATTTATTGGTTGGTATTTTATTAATAGGCGATTCAGACTATTGCGAAAAAAACATGAAATTGAAAAGAAAGTACTTGAAATTGAAAAACAGCTTTTCGACCTTGAACAAACAGCTTTGCGCCTGCAAATGAATCCGCATTTCATTTTCAATTCTCTAAACTCCATTCAAAGTTTTATTGTTAATAATGACTCTGAAAAAGCTACATTGTACCTTGCTAAATTTGCCCAGTTGATGAGGCTTATCCTTTCAAACTCTAGCGAATCCTTCGTCCCTATTAAAGACGAAATGAAAGCGCTGGCTTATTATATGGATATCGAAAACCTGCGATTCGACAATAAGTTTGATTATAAAATAAAAATTGACCCCGAGATTGATGAAGATTTTATAGGAATACCGCCAATGGTTATTCAACCTTACGTGGAAAATGCTATCTTGCATGGCATAATTAATAAAAATACAAGAGGCAAAATTTTCATAAGTCTTAGCTTGCAATCGGATACAATTATGTGTGTGATAGAAGATGATGGAGTAGGCAGAGAAAAAGCAATGGAAATCAAAAACCAATCCGGGTTTAAACACAAATCAAGAGGAATGATAATTACCAAAGAACGATTGGAAATTTTAAACAAACAAACCAAGGGACGTATTTCTGTTAATGTGATAGATTTGAAAGACGAGAACGGAAACGCTTTAGGTACTAAAGTTGAAATTGTTATTCCTTTCAAAGAAATTTGAGAGGGATCATTTTATAATTTTGCAAGGTTGTGCTTAATAATAATATTCCGGACATTTGTTTGAGATATTTTTACCACTTAGACACTCAGCGCACTAAGAAACCTGCCTACCCTGCCTACCGGACAGGCAGGCGGACAGGCAGGCGGCAAGGCAGGCACTAAGAGTATATTTTGGGAATTTCTCAGTGAATCTAAGTGCTCTTAGTGACTTAGTGGTCATTTTTTATTAGTTAATATTTATTTTTACAAATTCAACATTATTTTAAAACACAATCTTTTTCAATAAACATTTTAAATTATACAGCCATGATAAGAACAATAATAATTGACGATGAAAAAACTTCCAGGGACACCCTTACGGGTTTGCTAAAAAGATATTGCAAAAATGTTGAAGTTGTGTCAGAAGCCGACGGGTATAAAAGTGGAATTGAAGCAATAAAAAAACATAAGCCCGATGTGATATTTCTTGATATACAGATGCCTGATGGCAGCGGATTTAAGCTTCTTGAAGATATAGGCAATGTTGATTTTGAAGTTATTTTCTCAACAGCTTATGATCAGTTCGCTATAAAAGCCATAAAGTATAGCGCTCTCGACTATCTCTTAAAACCAATTAACCCCGAAGACCTTATCAATTCAGTTGAAAAGCTCGAATTAAAAATGCAGAAAGGAAAAGATAATACGGGGGTAAAATTTCTGCTTGATACAATGAAATCTCCCGCAACAGAAACAAAAAAAATAGTGCTGTCAACTTCCGAAGGAATGCATATTGTTGAAATAGACAATATCATCAGGTGTGAAGCTGAAGATTATTATACTAAGTTTTTCCTTAAGGTCGGGAAAGTTATTATGGTTTCAAAAACACTGAAAGAAAACGAAGAACTGCTTGCTGAATATAATTTTATAAGTGTAAAGTTTCACCACGTTGTTAATGGT
>CAINEZ010000306.1 GCA_903847905.1 uncultured Bacteroidota bacterium | reverse complement strand
TGGACACTTGAATTAGCTTCAAAATTAGAGGACGCCCCATGGCCAGCCACTAAGGAGGAACTGATTGACTATGCTATAAGATCAGGTGCCCCTTTGGAAGTAAAAGAAAATCTTCAGGAAATAGAAGATGAAGGCGAAGTCTATGAAAGCATTGAAGACATTTGGCCCGATTACCCCACAAAAGATGACTTCTTCTTTCACGAAGATGAGTATTAACGATTAAAATGAATTGACAAGAGCCATACTTAATGTGTGGCTTTTTTTATTCTTCATAAGCGACTGAAAAATTTGCTGAACACAGATAAAATCAGTGGGAATCTGTAGAATTCGTATCATCTTTGTCCTATAAATTATAATAAATCTCTTAGCAATACTTATCATTATAATATTATGTATTTTTGTTGTTAAGTAAAAAAAATCATAATATAAAATATTGTAATAATATGTTAGCTTCATTAAAAAAATTATTCGGAAGTAAATCGGAAAAAGATATTAAAGAAATAACTCCTCTTTTAAATAAAATTCAAGAGGAATATAAGGTTATTTCTACGCTTTCAAATGATGAACTTCGTAAAAAAACCATTGAATACAAAAAAAAGATTTCAGATTATCTCGAAGAAGAAGAAAAAGAAATTAAGGATCTTCGTTACCGTCTTGATAACGATCTTGATATTGAAAATGAAGAAAAAGAAAAGATCTACCTTACTATTGATAAACTAAAAAAGGTTATAACAAAAAAAATCGAGGAAGTTATGCTTGAACTGCTTCCGGGCGCTTTTTCAGTTATGAAAGAAACTGCCCGCAGGTTTAAGGAAAACGAAGTTGTGGAAGTTACTGCTACCCAGATGGACCGCGACCTTGCCGCTACCCGCCCCAATATTGAAATAAAAGATGACAAAGCATATTATAAAAACAGTTGGACCGCAGGCGGAAATATGATAACATGGGATATGGTTCATTATGATGTGCAGTTAATAGGCGGTATAGTTCTTCACCAGGGAAAGATTTCGGAAATGGCAACAGGCGAAGGGAAAACGCTTGTAGCTACTTTGCCAATGTACCTTAATGCATTGCCCGGAAAAGGCGTGCACATTGTTACGGTTAATGACTACCTGGCAAAACGTGACTCGGAATGGATGGGCGTGCTTTTTGAATTTCACGGATTAAAGGTAGACTGCATCGACAAGCATGAGCCCAACTCGGATGCACGCCGTAATGCCTACCTGGCGGATATTACTTATGGAACAAACAATGAATTCGGCTTTGATTATCTTCGTGATAACATGGCCCGTAGTCCTGAAGAGCTTGTACAGCGAAAACACAATTATACAATAGTGGATGAAGTTGACTCAGTTTTAATTGATGATGCCCGTACTCCTTTGATAATTTCAGGACCTACGCCTAAAGGCGATAAACAGGAATTTAAGGATCTGAAACCTATTGTAGAAAAAATTTACAATGCCCAGAGAGCCCTTGTTACTAATATTCTTGCCGAATCGAAAAGATTACTTAACGATAATTCTAAACCTGAAAATGAAAAAGAAGGAAGCAAACTCCTTTTAAGGGCTTTCAGGGGATTGCCAAAAAATAAAGCGTTAATAAAATTTCTCAGCGAACAAGGTAATAAAGTTTTGATGCAGAAAACTGAAAATTTCTACATGGCTGAGCAATCAAAGAACATGCACATAATTGATGACGAACTTTATTTTGTTATTGATGAAAAAAACAACACCATTGAACTTACCGATAAAGGGATCGACTTTGTAACAAGCTTTACTGATGATAATAAATTTTTTATAATACCTGATTTTGGCTCTCACATTGCCGAACTTGAAAAATCATCACTTACACCGCAGGAAAAAATTGCAAGGAAGAGCGAGCTTATGCAGGATTTTTCTATTAAATCGGACAGGATACATTCTGCAAACCAGCTTTTAAAAGCATATACACTGTTTGAAAATGATGTGGAATACGTGGTAATGGATAACAAGATCAAGATAGTTGATGAGCAGACAGGACGTATACTTGAAGGAAGGCGTTATTCTGACGGATTACACCAAGCCATAGAAGCTAAAGAAAATGTAAAAATTGAAGCTGCCACCCAAACATACGCTACCATAACTCTTCAGAATTATTTCCGTATGTACACCAAATTAGCAGGAATGACAGGTACTGCAGAAACAGAAGCCGGCGAATTCTGGGATATTTATAAACTTGATGTGGTGGTAATTCCCACTAACCGCCCTGTAATAAGAGCAGACAGGCAAGACCTGATATATAAAACAAAACGTGAAAAATATAATGCAGTTATTGAAGATATTGCAGAGCTTGTGAAAGCAGGCCGCCCGGTTCTGGTAGGTACTACATCTGTTGAAATTTCAGAATTGCTAAGCCGTATGCTTAAAATGAAGAACCTGAAGCATAATGTGCTTAATGCAAAACTGCACCAGCGTGAAGCAGAAATAGTTCTTGAAGCAGGAAAAGCAGGAACAATAACTATTGCAACAAATATGGCAGGACGTGGTACAGATATAAAACTTGGACCCGGAGTTAAAGAAGCGGGAGGACTTGCTATTACAGGTACAGAGCGTCATGAATCACGCCGTGTTGACCGTCAGCTTAGAGGACGTTCAGGCCGTCAGGGCGACCCCGGAACTTCGCAATTTTTTGTTTCGCTCGAAGATGACCTGATGCGTTTGTTCGGGTCGGCAAGAATTGCAAGCATGATGGACAGACTGGGACTTAAGGAAGGCGAAATGATCCAACATTCCATGATTACCAAAGCTATTGAACGCGCACAGAGAAAAGTGGAAGAAAATAATTTCGGAATCCGTAAGCGTCTTCTCGAATATGACGATGTTATGAACCAGCAACGTGATGTTATTTATACAAAACGCCGTAATGCTTTATTCGGAGATAAATTATCAATAGATATTGCAAACATGATGTTTGATGTTTGTGAGAGTATTGTGCTCGACTTCCAGGAAGAACGCGATTTTGAAGGTTTTAAATTTGAACTTCTCAGGATCTTTGCTACCGAAGCCGATCTATCAGAAAAAGATTTTTTAAATATGAATCCTGAAGAGATCACGAATTCCCTTTATGAACAAATTAAAAAGTCGTATAAGGAAAAACAGGAATTTATAAGTCAACGTGTTTATCCTATCATTAAAGATATATATGAAAATCACCTTAACAAGTTTGATAATATTGCCGTACCTGTAACCGATGGCCTGAAAACCATGCAGGTGCTGGCAAATATTAAACGCTCGTACGAAACTAGAGGGAAAGAAATAATTATTGCCATTGAAAAAGGAATTACCCTTGCCATTATTGATGATGAATGGAAAGAACATTTGCGCGAACTGGACGACCTTAAACAGTCGGTGCAAAATGCAACGTATGAACAAAAAGATCCATTGCTCATTTATAAATTTGAATCGTTTGATCTTTTCAAAAAAATGATCCAGAAAATAAACAAAGACATCGTTTCATTTTTATTCAAAGGTAACATTCCTATACAGGATTCTGATCACGTGCAGGAAGCAAGAGCTCCGGAAAGAACCGATATGAGCAAGCTGAAAACAGGTCGCTCCGATGTTGGAGAAGGTAGTGGCGGCGGCAGACAAACAAACCGCGAACCTGAACAACGCAGGGCAGAGCCGGTAAGGGTTGAAAAGAAAGTAGGAAGAAATGATCCTTGTCCTTGCGGTAGTGGTAAAAAGTTTAAGCAGTGCCACGGGGCGGGGTGAAAAGTTCCAAGTCCCAAGTTCCAAATTCCAAGTTCAATATTCAATGTTCTCCATAGAAGTCCTTAGGACAAGGTTGAGAGGGAAAAGGTAATCGGTAAACGGTATTTGGTAGTTGGTAAAAGGTAAAAAGTTTACAAGTTTACAAGTTACAAGGCATAATGCATAAGGTATAAGTTTTTTATTGTTTACGATTATTTGTAGATAATAATACAAATTTATAACGAACTTGATATCGATTAAAAGACAGTATTGACAAGTTAAAAAAGTACGGCAATCCGACCAAAATATTAGGAGTATCAGAACATTTAACTATAAAAAC
>CAINEZ010000305.1 GCA_903847905.1 uncultured Bacteroidota bacterium | reverse complement strand
TAACAGGAAGAAATATTTCAAAAAATACAACTTTAATCATTCCGGCGCATAAGATCCCTTCTTTTAAACCTGCCAAGACTTTTGCGAACGAAGTGAAGAAAAACGTAAAATAATTTATTTCAAAAAATTTATTCCATAATTTAACTTAAAAGAATTTTTCTATGCCAAGCGGTAAAAAGAGAAAAAGGCACAAAATGGCAACCCACAAACGTAAAAAACGCCTCAGAAAGAACAGGCATAAGAAAAAATAATTCTTTTTCCTGATTTTACGTTCTCAAAGTTTTCTTCGTTTATAATTTCATGATGGCTTTACAATAGGCATTATGTTATTATTTGATTTTTTAACAGGCTGTTTAATTCTTCTCATTGTTTATCTCTATTATAAAAAGAGATAATAAATAATCTAAGTAACTCATCGTGACCAGAGAATTGATCATAGATGCTAACCAGTTCGAAATAGTAATAGCTTTGCTCGAAGATAAACGACTGGTTGAGCTTAATAAAGATACTAGTGGAAAAAATTTCGCAGTAGGAGACGTTTACCTTGGAAAAGTTAAAAAAATTATTCCTGGGCTGAATGCCGCTTTTGTTGATGTTGGATACGAAAAAGATTCATTTCTGCATTATCTGGATCTTGGTACTCAAATTCAATCTTTAAATAAATTCATTAAGCTTGCCATGTCGGGTAAGCAAACTAATGTTTCTATCGAAGAATTCCATCTTGAAAAAGATATTGAAAAAACAGGACGCATTTCAAATGTTCTAAGCATAAATCAACAGATATTAGTACAAGTTGCCAAGGAGCCTATTTCTTCAAAAGGACCTCGGGTTAGCTCAGAACTTTCTTTTGCCGGAAGATACATAGTACTTGTTCCTTTTTCAGATAAGATTTCAGTTTCTCAAAAGATTAAAAGCTTTGAAGAAAAAAGCCGTTTAAAGCGCCTAGCTCAAAGCATCCGCCCTAAGAATTTCGGTATCATTGTTCGCACAGTGGCAGAAAACAAAATGGTAGCAGATCTTGATGCAGACATGAAAGATCTTTTAGGAAAATGGAATAGCCTTGTAGAAATGCTTAAAGCAGCAAAATCTCCAACGAAAATTGTTGGTGAGATCAACAGGACATCAGCTATTCTCAGGGATCTTCTGAATTCTTCATTTAATAGTATCAGTTTAAATGACCAAAGATTATATGATGAGATAAAAACGTATATTCATACGATCTCGCCCGATTTAACTGATATTGTTAAATTGTATAAAGGAAAAGTTCCGATTTTTGAACATTTTGGTATTGAGCGGCAAATAAAAACATCTTTTGGCAAAAATGTTTCTTTTAAAGGCGGTGCATACCTTATTATTGAACACACAGAGGCGCTTCACGTAATTGATGTTAACAGCGGTCATCGCACAAATTCCGAAAATAACCAGGAACAGAATGCTCTTGACGTAAATCTTGAAGCTGCTGCTGAAGTTGCCAGGCAGCTAAGGCTAAGAGATATGGGAGGAATTATTGTTATTGATTTTATTGATCTGCATAATGGACTTAACAGACGAGCTCTCTATGAAAAATTGAAGGAAGAAATGAAGTATGATCGTGCAAAGCATACAATTCTTCCTCCAAGTAAGTTTGGCTTAGTTCAGATTACACGCCAGCGGGTTCGTCCGGAAATGAATATCGAAACAGTAGAAAAATGCCCTGTATGTGATGGTTCAGGGGAAATCAAAGCGAGTATTATTTTATCTGATGATATCGAAAATAATATTAAATACCTTTTACAACAACAAAATGAAAAATATCTCAAGATGTGCATTCATCCTTATATATACGCATATCTTACAAAGGGAATATTTTCAATCCGATTCAAATGGTTCTTGAAATTCAAAAAATGGATACGCATTATACCTATGTCATCATATCATTTTCTCGAATATCATTTCTTTAATAAAGAAGATGACGAGATAAAATTGTAGTGTTAAAACAATGTAGCTTAGTAACAGTAATCGGTAAAAGGAGTAATCGGTATTCAGTAAAATCAACAGTATTTAAATTGTAAATAACTTATCAATAAATTCAGGCAAGACATTTTGCAACCGATTACCGAATACTGATTACCGATAACCGAATACTAAAACAGATTGTTGTAGAATTAATTTGTTGATACAATAGTCTTTTTTCCTTTCTCTATGGAAGAAAAGCAAAAGAAAATCTTCACTAAAAATCAGGCATATATAAAAGCAAGAGATTATTGTGCTTACCAGGAACGTTGCCAGCAGGAAATGCGTGACAAACTATATTACTGGGGACTGCATAAAAAAGATGTGGAAGATTTGATTACAGAACTTATATCTGAAGGTTTTATTAATGAAGAACGTTTTGCAAAAGCTTTTACCGGTGGAAAATTCAGGATAAAGAAATGGGGAAAAATTAAAATTAAAAACGAATTAAAAAAACACGATATCTCTGAATACTGTGTCAGAAAAGGCCTTGAAGAAATTGATGAAAGGGAATATTTAAAATGTCTGAAAAACATTATTGATAAAAAAGCTAAAGATTATAAAGCGCAAAATAAATTCATTAAAATGAAGAAGGTTGCGGCTTATGCTGTTTCACGGGGATATGAGAGCGAAATAGTATGGGGTGTAATAAAAGATAGTTTTGAAAAATAAATCATGATTCAGTTAAATACAATATCTTTGCATTTCTAACTGGCATTATTCATAAAGGATAATATTTTAGCGTTTCTTAGAGCCTTCGCAATTTTGTGGCATTTTTTATTTTTTGCCACTAAGGCACAAAGGTTTCGCAAAGTATGTGAATAATGTATTTCTAAAGCAATATAATGGTTACTTCCGAACAAATGAAAGACCTCTCAAAAAGGATTGATGCCTTAAGGAGGTTCCTTTGACATTGATCATAAGCTTGAATTAATTGAAGAGGAAGAAAAACTTACCGTAGCTCCCGATTTTTGGGATGATCCCAAAAACGCAGAAAAAATTTTCAAATCCATCCAGGAAAAGAAAAGCTGGACATCAACGTTTGCGGCTGCCAAAAACAGTGTTGACGATTTTATTGTAATTTGGGATTTTTACAACAATGGCGAAGCTAACGAAGAAGATATCGACAAACAATATCAGCAAGCTCTGACTCATCTGGAAGCTCTTGAATTCCGCAATATGCTTAGTGGAGAAGAGGATAAGATGGGTGCAATAATGAATATTAATTCAGGCGCAGGTGGAACAGAAAGCCAGGACTGGGCTGAGATGTTGATGCGCATGTATATCCGCTGGGGTGAAAGAAACAATTACAAAACCAACATAATTAATATTCAGGAAGGAGATGTTGCCGGAATTAAGTCTGCATCTATTGAATTTGAAGGCGATTTTGCTTATGGTTACTTAAAAGGCGAAAGCGGCGTGCATCGTTTGGTTCGGTTATCTCCATTTGATTCGGCTAATAAAAGACATACTTCTTTTGCTTCAATTTTTACATATCCTATAATTGATGAAAATATTAACATAGAAATTAATCCTGCTGATATAAGCTGGGACACTTTTCGTTCATCCGGACCCGGAGGGCAGAATGTAAATAAAGTTGAAACAGCTGTTCGTTTAAAGCATGAGCCCACAGGCATAATTATCGAATGCCAGGTTACCCGCTCTCAACAGCAGAATCGCGAAAAAGCATTACAAATGCTCAAATCACAGTTATATGAACTGGAACTCCGAAAGAAAAAAGAATCGCTTGCTGAAATAGAAAAAAATAAAAAGAAAATTGAGTGGGGTTCACAAATACGCAACTACGTGATGCATCCATATAAAATGGTAAAAGACCTCCGCACTGGAGTGGAAACTTCAAACGTACAAGCAGTAATGGATGGAGACCTGTTTAATTTTATTAAAGCATATTTAATGGAATTC
>CAINEZ010000304.1 GCA_903847905.1 uncultured Bacteroidota bacterium | reverse complement strand
AATTTTGCTTTCGTCTGTGAGTCGTTTCATTGATTTAGATTTTTGGTTTATCAAAGAAACTAATACTTGTCATTGGTGCTACATGCGCCATTGACAAGTAATTCACAGGCAGTTGTTTATTTCATTTTGTACAGTAGTTTATCCCATTTTATACTTTTTTGTTTTATTATCAACCATTTTTCCTACATTTGCCAAAAAACGACAAACAAAATGTCATCAGCAAATGATAAATTCGCAGGCGAAGGACTTACCTACGATGATGTATTACTAATACCGGCTTATTCAGAAGTTCTTCCTGGAGAAGTTGATATTTCTTCACTTTTCACAAAAAATATAAAGATTAATATTCCTATTGTTTCAGCGGCGATGGATACTGTAACCGATTCTATTATGGCAATTGCCATGGCGCAGGATGGCGGTATAGGCGTCCTGCATAAGAATATGAGCATCGAAGACCAAGCCAATGAAGTACGAAAAGTTAAAAGAGCCGAAAATGGTATGATACTCGACCCTGTTACACTTCATGAAGATGCTAAGGTTATTGATGCGCTAAACCTGATGGCTGAATATAAAATAGGCGGTATTCCTGTAGTGAATAAAAACAATGTTCTTGTCGGTATAGTTACTAACAGGGATCTGCGTTTTGAAAAGGATATGCTTCGTCCTGTAGCGGATATAATGACTAAAGAAAACCTTATAACTACTACCGAATTTACCGATTTTGAAAAGGCAGCGGATATATTACAGAAATATAAAATAGAAAAACTTCCGGTGGTTGATGGCAAATACAAACTAATCGGACTCATTACATATAAAGACATCATAAAAATTAAAGCCCGACCCAATGCATGTAAAGATAGCAGGGGAAGGTTAAGAGTTGCGGCAGCGGTAGGTGTTACCCGCAACACCCTCGAAAGAGTTGCAGCGCTTGTAAAAAATGGAGTAGATGCAATTGTTGTTGATACTTCACACGGTCATTCAATTAGGGTGTTGGATATATGTAAAGCAATAAAAAAACAACATCCGGAAATTGACCTGATTGCCGGTAATATTGCCACCGCTGCAGCAGCAAAAGACCTAGCTAAGGCAGGTGTTAACGGTATTAAAGTAGGAATAGGTCCTGGTTCTATATGCACCACAAGAGTTATTGCAGGTGTTGGTGTTCCCCAGCTTCATGCCATTTATGAAGTTGCAAATGCTTTAAAAGGTTCAGGTATTCCTGTAATCGCCGATGGGGGCATTCGTTTTACCGGTGATATAGTAAAAGCATTGGCTGCCGGAGCTCATTCAGTAATGATAGGAAGCTTATTTGCAGGAGTTGATGAGTCGCCTGGCGAAACTATCATTTTTGAAGGAAGGAAATTTAAAACCTATCGCGGAATGGGTTCAATAGAAGCTATGCAGAAAGGTTCGAAAGACCGCTACTTTCAAGAGGAAGAAGATGATATCAGGAAACTTGTACCCGAAGGTATTGTTGGAAGAGTGGCATATAAAGGTTCATTATCCGAAGTTATACACCAGATGGTTGGCGGCTTGCGCGCAGGAATGGGATATTGCGGAGCTAAAAATATCGAAAATCTTCAACTGGCAAAATTCATACGCATCACATCAGCCGGTGTAAAAGAAAGTCATCCTCACGATGTTACAATTACCAAGGAGGCGCCAAACTATTCAAGTAAAAGCTAAATAGGAAGTCCTTTGTTTTACTTCTTAAAATTTGTTAAACTATAACTATATTTATTTCAAATAAATTATATTTGCGACCTGATAAAACAAACAATAAAATTAATAATTATGAAAACTAATTTGATAAAATTTATTCTTACAATTACAGCATCTGTATTTGTTACAGGAATTTTTGCTCAAGTAATAACAGGAACTACAAGTAAAGGTAGCGATGACCCTGTACTATTGACCGTTGCCAACGAAAAAATTTCCAAATCCGAATTTCTCAGTGTTTATAATAAGAACAACTTGAAAAATGATGTTATTGATAAAAAATCACTTGAAGAATACCTCGATTTGTACATTAACTTTAAACTTAAAGTGAAAGAAGCCGAGACTTTGGGATTAGACACAGCGACTTCATTCAAAACCGAATTGGCAGGATACAGGAAACAACTTGCACAACCTTACCTGATGGACAAAGAAGTGAACGATAAACTCCTTAACGAAGCATACAGCAGAATGCAGTGGGATGTAAGAGCAAGCCATATTCTGATAAAAGTCGAAACTGATGCATCACCTGCTGATACTCTTAAAGCATACAATAAAATAATGAGCATACGTAAAAGAATTGTCGAAAAAGGAGAAAATTTCGGAAATGTTGCAGCCGAAATGTCGGATGATCTTTCAGCAAGGGACCAGGCTTCAACCGGTAATCGTCCATCAACAAAAGGAAATAAAGGGGACCTTGGTTATTTTACAGCTCTCGACCTGATATATGCATTTGAAAATGCTGCATATAACACAAAGGTTGGCGAAGTTTCCATGCCTGTAAGAACAGAATTCGGTTATCATTTAATTAAGGTTACCGATAAAAAACCTGCTATGGGAAAAGTTCAGGTAGCTCATATTCTTGTTACCATTCCTGCTAACTCAACTGCCAACGATTCTTTAAAATATAAATCAAAGATTCAGGAAATATATAATAAAATTAAAGCTGATTCTTCTTTCGAAAGCATGGCAAAGCAATATTCCGATGATAAAGCTTCAGCTCCTAAAGGTGGAGTTATTCCTTGGTTTGGCGTTAACAGAATGGTACCCGAATTTATTGTTGCCATTTCTAAACTCAAAAACAAAGGTAATATTTCTGAACCGGTTCAAACAATATATGGATGGCATATTATTAAACTGATCGACAGAAAACCCATTGCTCCCCTTGACAGTATTAAAGCTGAATTGAAAGGAAAAATCATTAAGGATTCACGCGGTACCAAATCAAAAGAATCAATGGTAGCTAAAATAAAGAAAAATTATGGTTTTAAAGAAGATCCTATGGCTAAAACTGATTTTTATAAAGTAGTAAACGATAGTATTTTTCTTGGTAAATGGAATGTGGAAAAAGCCAAAAATTTAACAAAAAATATGTTCACTCTTGGCGATAAATCATATAATCAGCAGGACTTTGCAAAATACCTAAATACTCATCAACATTCTAAAAGCAAAGATGATAGTGTTGTTTTTGTAAATTCAGCTTATAACCAATTTGTTGAAGAATCAGTTATTGAATATGAAGACAGCAAACTCGAAACAAAGTATCCGGAATTTAAAGCTTTAATGAAAGAATACAGGGATGGTATCTTGCTTTTTGAACTAACAGACGAAAAAGTATGGTCTAAAGCTGTAAAAGATACATTAGGACTTAAAGGATTTTATGAAAATAATAAAGGGAATTATATGTGGGACGACAGGTTGGACGCCTCAATATATACATGTGCAAATGCTGCAGTTGCAAAAGCCACACTAAAACTTGTAAAAAAAGGCAAACTATCGAACGATGAAATTTTAAAGGAAATAAATAAAAATTCTCAACTTGATCTTAAGATAGAATCTGCAAAGTTTTCTAAGAAAGATAATTCAATAATTGATTCTATAACATGGGTTAAAGGTATTACCAAGATTTTTAAAAACGGCAATAATATGATCTTTGTTAATGTTTACGGGCTTATTTCTAAACAATCTAAAACATTATTAGAAGCAAGAGGACTTATTACTGCTGATTACCAGACATACCTTGAGAAAAATTGGATTACGGAACTTAAGAAAAAATATCCGATTGAAATAAATAAAGAAGTATTCTCTTCAATAAAATAAAGTTGAACTTTCATAGTTATTAATAAAGTAAATGAGGCTATTTAAAAAGTGAAAAAAACAAAATTAATTTATATTTTTCTCTGTGCTATTCTGTGAATTTCTGTGGCTAAAACTATTTTAACACAGAGTCCACTGAGAAGGCACAGAGGTTTGTTGAAACTTTATAGGCAGCCTTTTTATTTATTACTAAAAACCTACTACCTAATTTTATTTCGTTTTTGAAAAAAATCCTGTTCATAATAATAATCTATTATTTTGCTTCCTGTAGTTCTTCTGGCAGGGATAAAGAAGGAGCTGTAGCAAGGGTTTACGATGAATATCTATACAAGACAGATTTAATTGGATTAGTTTCTTCGGGCACTTCTTCAAAAGACAGCATTTCGATAACAACCAATTTTATAAACAACTGGATAAACCAAAGGCTCGCAATCCATAATGCTGAAAACAATTTATCCTCCAAGCAAATGAACTTTGAGAAACAACTCGAAGATTACAAAAATTCCCTGATTGTTTATACTTATGAAAAAGAACTCATAAGGCAAAAACTAGATACTAATGTCGCCGAAGAAGAAATAAAAAATTACTATAATAAAAATACTAATGACTTTCTGCTAAAAGATAATATTGTTAAAGTGTGGTACATAAAACTGCCTGTCAATTCTGCAAATGCTGCTTCTGTGAAAAGCTTATACAAATCTGAAACTGCTGCTGCAAAACAAACGCTTGAAGAATATTGCAAAAAGTTCGCTGTAAATTTTTATCTTGATGATTCAACATGGCTTTATTTCAATGATCTGCTGAAAGAAATTCCAATAAAAACTTATAATAAGGAAGATTATCTAAAATATAACAGATATATCGAAATGAAAGATTCGCTTTACTCCTATTATGTAAATATTAAAGATTTCCAGATTAAAGAAAGCGTTTCGCCTCTAAGTTTCGAAAAGGAAAATGTTAAAAAAATCATTCTGAACAAACGCAAACTGAAACTGATT
>CAINEZ010000303.1 GCA_903847905.1 uncultured Bacteroidota bacterium | reverse complement strand
TAAAAAATCTTAAAATGCCAATCGTTAAGAGTGTTGCTGCAATAACAATTAATAAAATTCCTATAATTGTAGATATATTTGTCGTCTCATACTTTATAAGCAGAATTCCAAATCCTGCCAAAGCAAGAAACGTCCTTATATAAGAAAGTAAAGTTCTCTCGTTAGCTAAGTAATGTGTATGTATTAAAATCCCAAAATTGGAACGCTGACTTACCAATAGGCAAGCACGCAGATTATTATGATTACCGCAGATATACTTGCCGTAGGCAAGTATAATCATATTTAATCTGCAAAATCAGCGTCATCAGCGTTCTATTTTTATTTCATACATGTTCCTAAATGTGTTCTTTGCTTTGCAAGATTGTCTCTTTTTCCTGTTATCTCTTCCATTTTCTAAAAAGATAATATGCCTTCAGCTATTTTACGAAAATACAAATTTCATTAATAATCCCGATTTTCAAAATTTATATTGTTTAAGTTATTATTATATAACTAAAAAGTAATGACAATTTTACTTTTACGAACAAGATCGTAAAGGTCTTTCATTGATGAGAGCTTGCAGACTTTAGGATCATTATTATTCCTACTTTGCAAACAAGTTCCGCAACCCAATATTATTCCGCCGCTTTCTAAAAAAGCATCAGCCTGCTCTTTTATATTCTTATCGCTCTTTACCAAATTATCAAGTTCTACACCTTTTCCAAGTAGAAATATTACTACAGTGTCTCCCTGATTTTTAGAGAAATTCGCAAAACGAATTGCATTCCAGACGGTCTCTATATCGTTTGAATAAATCACAATTCCAATACTTGTTGGGTTAGTTGTTTTTGTTGCAGTTCCACCACATTGAGCATAAATATTAAGAGCAAATAAACTTAGTGAAATTGTCAGAATTAAAAATGTTTTTTTCATAATTTTCTTATTTATTAGTTATTGCATACGTGATCATTTCCTTGCCCCTGATGCTTTTCATGTTGTGAACAACTTTCGCCACTATCATTAATTTTTCCTTCGACATAGAGTTTTACTATATCAGTAGCATTACCGGAACAACCCCTTACGACTTTTATCCCTGAATGATTTAGAACAACAATTGCACCTCCGCCAATACCGCCTGCTAACATTGTTGTTACTCCTTTTTCAGCCAGTACATTTGCAATGTTCGATTTACAACCACAGCCTTGTTCTGATTTGATTGTTTGCACATCAATTATTTCATTTTTTTCAGAAATAGTGTAAACTCCGTAAAATTCACAATGACCGAAATGGTCATCAATTTGGTTACTTTTTGTAACTGGTACAGCAATTTTCATAATTTATTTCTCCTTATTTTAAATTATTTTATAAATATATTATTTGACACTTCCTTTATATTCAGGAACCTTAAACCAATTAATTGCATTAACATGGCAAGCCGAAAAACATAATCCACATGCATCACATTGCTCATAGCAGAAAATATAATGATCAGGATTGCAAGGTACTTTTATAGAAAGACAGTATTTTATACACTTTGAATAATTAAAATTTGTTTTTTTACAAATAGCATTTGTCGGACATGCAGCAATACATTTGTCGCAATTAACACATTTGGTTTCATCAATAACAGGAACCTTTTCCAGTTTATACATTTTATTATATTTTTTCTAAACCCTGTTTTAAATCAGCAATGATATCTTCGGCATCTTCAATACCAACAGCAAAACGTATCAAATCGTCAGTAATACCTGATTTTATTTTTTCTTCCACTGATACTTTTGAATGCGTCATTGATGCCGGATGTTGAATTAAAGTTTCAATACCACCAAGTGAAACAGCCAACATTGCCAAATGCACATTGTTCATTAACATTTTAGCTGCCTCGTAACCTCCTTGCAGACCAAAACTTATCATTGAGCCTGATAATTTCATTTGACATTTTCCAAGATCAAATTGTGGATGCGATTTTAAACCAGGATATTTTACCCATGCAACTTTGTGGTGATTTTCCAAGAATACAGCAACCTTTTCAGCATTTTCAGTAGCTCTGTCAATTCTGATACTTAATGTTTTTAAACCACGAATAACCATATATGCCTGATGCGGGTCCATATTACAACCTAAATTAATCATCATATTTCGCAGTTGGTTATATAGCTTCTCTTCTTTTGCAATAATTATTCCTGCAATAATATCTGCATGACCGTTAATAGATTTAGTCATTGAATGAAAAACAATGTCAGCGCCCAGATCTAATGGATTTTGCAAATAAGGACTACAAAAAGTATTATCAACAACCAATAAACAACTGTGTTTGTGAGCTATTTCCGCAACTGCTTTAAGGTCGGTAATATCCATTGTAGGATTTGAAGGTGTTTCAATATAGATAACTTTTGTATTTGGGCGAATAGCTTTTTCAACATTTTCGATATTAGCTGTGTTGATGTATGTAGATTGAAAACCAAAGCGCACAAATTGGTTCTCCATAACACCACGGGAAGGACCATAAATTGCATCCGTACTTACAATATGGTCGCCGGAACTTAGAAGAGCTAAGTAAATTGTAGTAACAGCTGCCATACCCGAACTAACAGCAATTGCCCCATAGCCGTTCTCGAGTACAGCAATTTGTCGCTCCAAAGCATTGATCGTGGGATTTCCGATACGAGTGTATATGTATCCGTCACTTTCCCCTGCAAAACATTTGGCGGCTTCTTCAGCACTTTCAAAACCAAATGTAGATGTTTGATAAATAGGAACAGTCGCCGAACAAAATTGATCGTTAATTTCTCCGGCATGAATTAATTTTGTGTTAAAACCTGATTTTTTAATATTCATTTTTTTTATTTAATAGTGTGTAAATTATTATTTGTTGAATAAATATGTTTGAAATATTCGCAATCATTTGTTTCATCGAATTGCAAACCCATTTCTTCTGCTTTGCGTTTTGAGTGGTTTTCAATATTTTCAAAAAAATCCGTACCACCAGATGCATCAAAAATGCTTCTTAATTCAGCCAATGCTTCATCAGGTATTTTACGCATTGCACCAGCTCCTTCACCTTTATAATTACCGCCAAGTCTTTCATAAACTTCTTTTGCATTTTTACGAACCCAATCCCATACGGGACCTTGTTCGGGGTGCATTTCTGTTGTAATCCGGTCAACAAACATGCAGTATCCGCTTTTTAATATTTCATCGCCGGTAGTTCGTTTTATTGCCAATGATTGACGACCTTTTTCGCTTTCAACAAAATAACCTAATTGATGTGAGAGATGACGCAATGCCTGAATAATAAAGCCCGGCGTATTATTTCTGGGACAACGAGTTTTACAAGATAAACATTCACCACAGTACCAGATAGTATCGCTTTTTAAAAGTTCTTCAATTTTATTGTTGTCTTTACTTTGAACTGTTATAGTTATTGATCTCGGATCGTAAATATAAAATTCTGCCGCAGGACATATTGCTGTGCAAGTTCCGCAGTTTATACAGGCATTCAAACCTTCAATAAAACGAACATCTTTTTTTAATAAAGAAAATAAATCATTCGCCATTTTACTAAGTTTTGCTTAAACTAATTAATTCGTTTTCATTATATAACAGGCAATTTTCACATTTAATATGATTATTAATACCTTGTATTAACTTATGACATTTCCTGCATTTGAACCATTCTTTTTTAAATTGATAATTACCGCCTGCAATTTCTATTGCCTTTCCTTCAACAAAAGCTTTTGCAATTATTTTTATCGCTTTATTATAAATGCGTGTCAATGTTGGGCGTGAGACATTCATTTGTTCAGCTGCTTTATCCTGAGGAAGCATATCATAATTAACCAGTCTGATGCTTTCGTACTCTTCATAAGTCAACCCGATAGTTTCTATTTTACATAAAGGAATACCATATGGTTTAAATCCTTTCATTAGTGGCGGATTGCAAATCTTTCTATTTTTCTGTGGTCTTGCCATTATTCATTGATAAATTAGAAATTTACAAATAAATATTTTTGACAAAGATAATGAACTTACGTTCATAATAAAAAAAATAAATACAATTGGTATAATTTACGACTAATTAAAAAAAATAAAATTAACTAATGGTTAGCGAACTGGTGGGTTACGGGTTATATGATTATAAGTTGCAATGGATATTACATTAACAAAGAAAACCCGTTTTGAAGTTTCGAGAATTTTTTGATCTCGGCTTTGTAAAATTTAACCTGTTGCTTACAAATAAAATCTCTGAATATATCCGGATTTTCTTTATTCTCAGTTTCATTAAGCGCAGAAATATATTCTTCCCTGTCGTCGGTAAAAATTTTAATTAAAGGTTCCTGATGATATAGCTGAATATAATTCATAAATAATCTTGATGTTCTGCCATTACCGTCGCCAAAGGGGTGTATGTTTACCAAGTTGTAATGAAGGTCTGCGGATAGTCTTAATATATCGTTATCTTTTACTTTATCAATACGGTTGTTAATAGCAGTACATAATTTTTTAAGTAAATCGGAGACTTTTTTATAATCAGGAAAATATTTTTTATCAACGTACACTTGGGCGCATCGCAAGTCTCCTTTTGATGTGTTGAATTCTCCTGCTATAGTTTTTACAATACCTCCAGTACTTTCCATTACAGTTGCATTTACCTCTTTAATAAAATCAATTGATAATTTCCTTTTTTTTATTGCCTGATCTTTTATTTGTAAAAATGCTTTGTAATGATCTTTAATCATCAAATGGTCACGGAGTGGTTTCCCTTTAGCGGTAATATCATTCTCGATTAATATTTTTGTATCTGCTTCAGATAAAGAACATCCTTCAATTTTCGATGAATTATAGACAATAGAAATCATGCAGAATTTCTCATAATCAATAGAATTCTGTAATCCAAGTTTTAAATATTTATCCCTGTATTTTTCTAAGTCCTGCCACATTTCAATAAATCTTTAGGCAAATATATAAAATTTTAAGAAATATTTTATGTTGGGCTTCAATAGTGAATTTGGTGCAATGTTTCGGCTGCTGATTTCGGTGGCGGTTTTACCTACTACATTTTCAACGAATAACTGCCGTTTAAATTATTACTTTCCTGTCTCACGAGCCACTGAACCGCCACTGAATGCAGAAGCCTGTTAGCAACTGGCCGATTTTTCTTCTTTCTCTATATTTGTCTCTATTTTTTTTTGCATTGTCTTTCTATCGTTATACGTTGGCTTGGTAACTCTTTTGGATTTTTTGTTTGGTTTGTGCATTTTAAAAAATGCAAATGTGCTACCAAATTCTTTGATTATGCAAGTTCAAGATGAATGCTCTCAATTTGGTTTCTTGATTCTTGTCTAAGGTCAAATGCTTTATTCATTTTCTTACTTATTTCCTTTATCGTTTTTTCATCAGGAAGATTAATTAATGTATTTGCTAAGTCAATGTCTGAAACGTTTGGTATTGCTGCACCAGTCCTATACATAAACATTTGTTTTAGAAAAATATCAGATTTTAAAAAATAAAGTAAATAATAACTATCTATTTTGAAATTGCGTAATACCCTAAAGCCATTAGTACAAATACTACCTTCAAATTCTTTTGTAACTAATGCAGTAGCGTGCTTCCTTGTTCCAACTGAATTACCTGCTATAGCTGTGATGATGTCCCCCTCTTGAATTTCATAACTAGCTCTACTTGGAAGTTCATGAACTTGGTAAATGGTTGAGTTAATAATCTCGTAAGAATGTGTATTAATGTCAGAAAGTTCAATATACTCAACAGTTGAGTTTTGGTCTTTTAATTTTCTACTTTTGATTTTTATTATATCACAAATATCACCTAAGCGAACGGTTTTTCCATTGCCTAAATTTGAAAACATCCGTCTATTCTCTGGAGAATAAAAGTCAAAGTCAAATCTTCCATTTAATTCATTATAATTTATAGAAAAAGAATTTTCTTTTTCTATTTGCTTTCCTTTTTGAAAAGATTTGTAGTCATTAATTATTACATTAAAATCTTCATCTAAAATTGGGGAACCGGAAGAATCTTTTATTGTTTGACCATATTTGTCTTTTTGATATATTGGAGTTCCATTTTTATTTCCTTGATATCCTAACTTCTTTACTCTGCCGAAGAAAATTGGATACTCTCTAATTTTGTTGGGTGAGTCTTTTTCTAAAAAAAGTAGTGAAGTCTTAACACCTGTCCCATATGGTATAAAAGTTTCTTGTGGCAAGTTAACAATAGCTAAAATTTTTGCTTTCAATTTTATATAATAGCGTAAATATTCTAAAGATGGATTTTCGAAGTTTCCATTTGGCAATACAATGGCCATTCTTCCACCTTCTTTTAAAAGCTGAATACATCTTTCAATAAATAATATTTCCGCATTTTGATTTGGATAAACTGATTTTGTTTTATAAAATTCCTTATTGTGATTTGTCCACTTATAGCCTAAGTCAAATTTTGAGAGAGTCGAAGTATTAGTAATTTTTGCACCGAAAGGTGGATTCGTTAATACAATATCGAAACCATCATTTTTTGAAACTGATAATTTTAAACTATCTAAATCCTCCAAAGAATTAGTGCATATAATATTTGTTTTCCCATTAGATTCTAATAGTAGTTTCATTTTAGCAATTCTAGCAATACTTTTATTAATGTCGAAACCATAAAGATGAGTTGAAACAGATTTAAAAGTATTAAGATTAGAATTGTTTTTTTGAAGATATTTTAATGCTGACATTAGAAAACCTCCACTTCCACAAGCAGGGTCAATTATTGTTTCATTTGGCTTAGGCTGCATCATTTCAACGCAGAAATCAATTACAGGCTCAGGGGTAAAAAATTGACCTCGACCTTCTTTTTCATGATGTGATAAAAATTTCTGAAATGCTAAGCCTTTTGCATCCTGAGATGAATTTAAAAGAGATATACTTTGAAGCTTATTAACGGTGTAGCCCAAAGCAATTGGAGATAATTTAATGCGGTCGTCATTATCAAAAATATCTATGTACGCTTTTTTAGTTTGTTCAAATAGTCCAGATATTCGTTCATTTAAACCAATATTAATTTTTCCTGCTTTCAGGACATTCCATTCATCTGCCGAAATAGTAAATTTATTGATGTTTTCGTTTTCATCAAGTATTTTTATGAACAGAATTTTGATAAATTCTTCTAATGTTTGTTGAGGTGATAGACCATCATTTGCATAAATGTAGTCGTGTATTTCCTCGAATTTTTTAAGAAGATTATCTTCTTTGGAAAGTTGTAAGTCAAATAATGAATTCATATTTTTACACATTTATGGCAAAGATAATACACATTTGTGTAAAAGCAAGAAAAATTATTCAACAATTACATTTCTGTTATCAATTTGCATGTCATTTTCATTCACAGCATCAGCAGCGTCAAGCGTTTCACATACCTCATTAAAATTCTCATTCCATTCATCAGTTAAGTCAAGGTGACACGTACCGTCAGTTTGCGGAAAGACAAACCCCATAATATAGTTCTGTTGCAAGTGATTTGCATCTTTGCCTGATGAATCAAGGTGATTCGGGTTTGCAAATAAAAATTTATGCTCATTATATCTAAGGAAAATATCAACTGAAATTAAATTGAATTCATCTTTTCTTGGTGTAGCTTGTGTACGTTCTCCTCCTCCCGCACCTGACACAAAGTGAGTGTCAAGAACTCTAACCTTGCTCATTAAATACATCAATTTATCCTTTATCATTTTATCAATTTCATCCCTTGTATAATTTGCAAGTTCTTTCATTGCAATAAGCTTATCGGTTTCTTTTTTGGGAGGAGTTTTTAAATAGTCTTGAATTTCTTCATATGAATAAAGTGTTGCGGAATTAACCATTTCAGGAAGATTTTCCGAAATCCAATTTTCAATTTGTGGTTCAATGTCTTTTGTTTTATCTATCCAGTGAATTATTTCTTGATAATCAAAAAGAACTTTTTTAAGTTTCGGATAATTATAAAGTTTATTCCAATGTTCGGTATTTGATTTCACTCCTTTTGATTCCAGAACAAACCATGGACTTTCTGAATTTCTACGAAAATAAAAGTCGCCATGATGTTGAGCATGTTTCTTCCCTTCCCATTTTTCACGAATCCGTTTTACCTCAAAACCTAATTCTTGTAAATTATTTTTTAAAAGGAGTTCGCTGATTGAGCCACTAACATATCCCTGTGCGTTTGGACTTAATTTTAGTGCTTCAAGGAATATTTCCAAAGTCGTTTTAAAAACATCAGAAACAAACTTTTCTAGTTTTTGAAATATATTCATTTATTTTTTTGTTTTTGCGAAGATATTTTTTTATTAGCATTACCACTCATAATTTTCCACAAATTGTCTATGGGTGTTGAGTTAGCTTGGAAGTAAGTGCAAAATTAAATGTTGTGTTTTTGAGTTGGCTTTATCGTTGGCAAAACACCTTTTTTAATATTGCGAAAGGTCGGCTGTATTTCATTTTTCTTTTCTTTTTTTATACAGCAAATTTTAATTCTGTTGTCTGTCTTTACGGCTTGTTGCTAACTCATATATAACCCAAGCAAAAAGTTGTGTTATCCTTTATATTTTAGTAGCATTCCCAAACTTCATATTCACATTATCATTTACAAATATAATTTATTTTTATTCTATTCCATTTCAACAATATTATACATTTAGTAATGTAGCACATTAATAAAAAAGCCTCGCCCCAATAGCTATCGGGATGAGGCTTCTAAGTAATTTACTTTTAAATCTATTTTGTAAAACTTAATAGTGACTCTTTTATAATTCCAACGCACTCTTTTAACTGTTCTTTTGTAATTACAAGGGGAGGAGCAAAACGAATAATGTCACCATGAGTAGGTTTTGCCAACAGCCCGTTGTCTCTCATTTTTAGGCAAACATCCCATGCCTCTTTGCCATTGGAAGGCTTAATTACCATAGCATTCAATAAGCCTTTACCCCTTATCAACTGTATCATGGGCGATTCTAGTTTTCTTAATTCATCTCTGAAAAAATTACCCAATTCAAATGCTCTTTCGGCAAGTTTCTCTTCTTTCACAACTTGTAATGAGGCAATAGCGACTTTGCAGGCAAGAGGATTTCCGCCAAAAGTAGAACCGTGTTCACCGGGTTTTATGCAAAGCATAATATTATCGTCGGCAAGAACGGCAGAAACAGGCAGAACGCCTCCGCTAATGGCTTTGCCCAGGATAACAATATTAGGTCGTATGTTCTCATAATCGCTTGCAAGCATTTTCCCTGTACGGGCAATGCCTGTCTGTACTTCATCGGCGATGAATAAAACATTTGCAGCTTTACATATATCGAAACACTCTTTTAAATATCCGTCGTCGGGAACAAAAACACCGGCTTCACCTTGTATAGGTTCTACTATAAACCCGGCAACATTAGGGTCTTTTACAGCTTCAGCAAGAGCATTTACGTTGTTATAAGGTATTTTAATTATACCGGGTACGAATGGACCAAAACCGCTGTATGATTCAGGATCGGTTGATAACGAAACGGCAAGCGTAGTTCTTCCATGAAAATTACCTTCACAGCAAATTATTTTTGCTTCATTTTCGGGAACGCCCTTTTTTGTGTAAGCCCATTTTCTTGCAAGTTTTATTGCTGTTTCAACGCCTTCTGCCCCAGTGTTCATTGGCAATACCTTTTCATAACCAAAGTATTCAGTAACATATTTTTCAAATTCGCCAAGACAGTCATTGAAAAATGCCCTTGATGTAAGTGTCATGGTTTTTGCCTGATCGATTAGTGCATCAATAATGCGTGGGTGGCAGTGTCCCTGGTTAACTGCAGAATATGCTGATAAAAAGTCGAAATATTTTTTACCGTCAACATCCCACAGGTAAACTCCTTTACCCTTAGAAAGGACTACAGGAAGGGGATGATAATTATGAGCGCCGTGCTTTTCTTCGAGTTCTATATTGCGCAATGATTTTTCCGATAACATTGTGTCTTTAGTAGTTTCCATAAATGTAATTTATTAAATGATTAATATTTATCCCTATAGTTAGAGGAACTTTAAAAAGTTCAGCAAAGGTATATGATTTTAGAGGAATAAAAAAAGAGCTATGTGGAAATGAATAATAATTTTCTTTGGATTATTTTTTATTTGCAATTTAATTTGATCAGGTCTGTTACACTTCTATCTCCAGCTTCCAATGCTTTTCTAAAATCCTCGCAGGCTTTTATTTTATCATTTTTTTTAAGGTAAAGCAAACCTCTTTTTTTATAAAGTTCATATTCGCTTTTTGATTTACCAATTATTGTCGTAATGTCTCCAATAGCTTTGTCATAACTGTTTATAGCCGTATAAGCTTCGCTGCGGTTATAATATGCTTCTGAATAAGCAGGAAATATATTTATTGCTTTTGAATAGTCTTCTATTGCCTTTTTATAATTTTTCAGGTAACCGTACATCACTCCTCTGTTATAATAGGCTAGTGTATCCTTTGGGTATAATTCAATGACTTTGGAAAGATCGGTAATTGCATTATTATATTGTTTAAGGTACGCGTAAAAGAAAGATCTGTCAATATAAGCGTTGGTATCATTGGAGTTAAGAGAGATCAATTTCGTGTTTTTTTCAATCAGTCCATTATAATAAGGAATACAATATTTGATTCTGTAATTTTCAGCTTCTTTATCTCCCATTGTTATCGCGTGATCCCAGTCAGAACATGCATTATCAGTATAACCTGCATTATAATAAACAGCTCCCCTGAAGCGATATGGTTCGGAACTGGCAGGATTTACTTTTATTGCCTTAGTGTAATCTTTTACCGCATCTTTAAATTTTTTATATTTTGCAAAAATATTTCCACGCCCTATATATGCACTATAGAACAAAGAATCTATATGGATCAATGTTGTGTAATCCTCAACAGCTTTCTGGTATTTTTCGAGGTAATAATACGATGCTGCCCTGTTGTAAAGGGCATCATGTAAGTTTGAATCTAGCTTCAATGCGTTGGTAAAATAAACAATAGCTTGGTTATAGTTTCCCGTGTTTGCATAAGCAAGCCCCAAATAATACAGGGCATTTGCATTATCAGGATTTAATTCAACAGCTTTATTCAACAGGCTAATAGCTTCATCAAATTTACCCGATTTAATTTTCACATATCCGCTATCTACCAGTTGTCGGGATGTTTGAGTAAAACCCAAAGTTAAAATATAATAAAATAAATTTAGCAGAATAATTTTTTTCATAGTGGAAAATTCACAAGATTAAATTTGGTTCGGTTCTGTTTCCAAATTGTTTTCAGAATATTATATGTTTTAAAAGGCTTATTCATGCAAACTCAAGGCACTTTATGCACCTTAACTTTATTTGCTTTCCTTAACCAGGTTCATTAATTTGTTAAACATAATTTCTACTGCTGCCGGTGGTGGATTTTTCGCGTTGCCCCACACAATTTTATTTGAAACGGAACCTTTAATAATTTCAATATAGCAGGAAATATTATATGGATTGTTAAAATTTAATTCAAATAATTTATTGTTGTCAATCTCTTTAAAAATGTTCTTATTATCTTTTTTATTAAGAGTTTTTATTTTTATAAACTCTTTTGTTGAAGGGTCTTTTTTAAATAAGATTCCGCTACTGTTCAGAGAGTAATCGTCATATTTACCTGTAAAACCACCACCTTTGCCGAAAAGAATTTTTTCGTAAATTATATTATTTTGTCTTGATATGAAACAGTTGCTAAATAAAATATTCAGGCAGATTAATAGAACTAGCCATTTGTATTTATGTATTTGCATAATTTTACTTTCTGAAAAGTTCTTTCATCTTTTTTATTTGTTCAGGAGTTCCGAGAACAAAAATTTTAGCGTCAGCTAGCATTCTGGTGTCAGGAAGAGGATTTATGATATACTCTCCATCGCTGGTTTTAAATCCAATTATATTTGCGCCGGTTTTATTACGTATATCAAGCTCTGAAAGTGTCATATTTTTATAGCATACGGGCATTTCTTTACAAAATATTTCTTCGAGATTTACCGAAGAAGTTTCATAAACAGATATGTAGCGCAGAAATTCAACCATATCGGGTTTAAGAACAAGGGTTGCCATACGGGCTCCACCAACTTTTTCGGGCAATACAATATTATCAGCTCCTGCCATTTTTAATTTTTTCTCAGCGCTGTCGCTGGAGGCTCTGCTGATAATGGTGAGCCCTGGATTCATTGAGCGCGCCGATAATACAACAAATAAATTATCAGCATCTAAGGGCATAGAAGTGATTACTGCTTTTGCCGATTTAATGCCGGCTTTAAGAAGTATTTCATCTGTTGTGGCATCACCTTCTATGAAGTACAGTCCTGTAATTCCACCAAATTCTTTAATTATTTCCTTGTTCTGTTCAATTACAACAAAGGGATGGTGATGAATAGAAAGCTCTGAAACAGCTTGTCTTCCATTGCGTCCATAACCGCAAACAATAACATGATTTTCCATTTTTTTTATTTCTGCATTTGTTCTGAAATCTTTAAAATAACTCTTGAACTCCCCATCAACTATAGTGGTTGTAATTATTGAAACAGAATAGAAGAAAGCTCCCATGCTCGAAATTATTAGAAACATGGTAAATATTTTTCCGCTGTCAGACAATGGATGAATTTCCTGGAAACCCACGGTAGTGATAGTAATAACTGTCATATACAATGAATCTATAAAAGAATATCCCTCAATAATCATATAACCAACAGTACCTATCATTATTACCAAGACTATCAATAACAGGGCATACCGTAGTTTGCCTATTTTCGGAAAGGATATTACAGGATTTTGATTCATTAATAATACTGATTTAATCAAGATGTAATTGGCAAAGATATAATATTAGGAATTAAATACAGTATTATAGGAATGCTATTTTTTTTCAGGTTTGAAAAAAAACCTATCTTTGCAGGTAACTTATTTGAATTACAGCTTTTCTTATTTATTTGAATTATAAATTTTAGAATTGTAAATTGTAATTTAATATGCGGATGT
>CAINEZ010000302.1 GCA_903847905.1 uncultured Bacteroidota bacterium | reverse complement strand
CAAATCGTCACGTAACTATAAAGTTCGTTTAATGTAGATATACAAAGATTTCAAAGAACATTTATTATTTTTTAATGGACACTAATGATATGCAACTAAAATTAAATTTTATAATTTTTAAAAATTTCGTACCGTTGTTTTTAATCATTCTTTTTTCTTTTTCTTCAAGAAGTGAAAGAACTTCTCTCATATATAAATTTACAAATAGGAAAAGTGATACTATAATTATAAAACTTCCCAAACCATTGGTAAAAGGAATTATGACAGTGGAAGAAGCTTTGTCAAAAAGGCGGTCTGTAAGGGAATATAAAGACACATGCCTTACCCTTCAGGAAGTTTCTCAGCTATTATGGGCTGCTTATGGTATTTCTGATTCGGTTAAATGGAATGGGTTTGGTTTGCATACTGCGCCTTCTGCAGGGGCACTTTATCCATTGGAATTGTATCTTGTTGCTGGAAATGTTTCCGGACTTCCTGCCGGAATATATAAGTTTCGCCCGAAAGGACATTGTTTGATACTTGTAAAATCGGGAGATAACCGGTCAGATTTATGCGATGCCGCATTAAAACAGAAAATGATAAAATATGCTCCGGCAAGCATTGTATATTCAGCAATTTTTGCAAGAACAACTGAGAAATACGGTAACAGGGGAAGAGAGCGTTATGTGTGTATGGATCTTGGTCATTCAGGTGAAAATATTTATTTACAAGCAACCGCAATGGGTATAGGAACATGTGCAATTGGGGCATTTGAAGATAAGAAAGTAGCAAAAATAATAAATATGTCAAAAGATGAAGAGCCTCTTTATATTATGCCTGTGGGAAAATTGAAAGAATAAATTGTGAATTTTGCAATGCACATTTTAAAAAATCTAAATGGGTTAATTTAAACTTGTAATTTTAGGTCTCTTATAAAATTGTATCTTTGAAAAACTAAAAATAAAATTATGCTCATTCGCAGTAAAGCACCTTTACGACTTGGACTTGCAGGAGGAGGAACAGATGTAGCGCCTTATTCCGATATTTATGGCGGCGCTATTTTAAATGCAACAATCAGTATGTATGCGTATGCTACAATTAAGCCACGTAATGATGGTAAGATCATATTAAAATCTTTAGATAAAAAAGAAGAGTATAATTTAAAATCTGTTATATCGCTTAAAGTAGATGGCAACCTTGATCTGCATAAAGGGGCTTATAATAGAATTGTGAAAGATTTCTCGAAAAAGGCGTTGTCTTTTGAACTTTCTACTTTTGTTGATGCACCTGCAGGTTCAGGGCTTGGTACTTCTTCTACGTTAATGGTTGCAATCCTTGGCGCTTTTGCCAAATGGCTGAAATTACCTTTTGGAGAATATGATATTGCTCATCTTGCATACGAAATTGAACGCATCGACCTTGGAATGGCAGGAGGGAAGCAGGATCAATATTCTGCAACATTTGGAGGTGTGAATTTTATGGAGTTTTTAAAAAATGATAAAGTGATTGTAAACCCTCTAAGAATAAAAGACAGCTACCTTGCTGAATTATCGCACAATCTTGTGCTTTATTATACTCAGACAAGCCGTTTATCATCAGTTATTATAGAAAATCAGCAAAAGAATGTCCGAGAGAAAAATAAAAAATCACTTGATGCTATGCACAAAATGAAAGAACAGGCAATCATGATGAAAGAATGTTTGTTAACAGGCAAAATGGATGAGATTGGAAAAATACTTGATTTTGGATGGAAATATAAGAAACAAATGGCAGAAGGTGTTTCGAGCAAATTGATAGATGATATTTATAATACTGCGATTAATAACGGCGCCACTGGTGGAAAAATTTCCGGCGCAGGAGGAGGAGGTTTTATTTTCTTCTATTGCCCCGGAAATACAAGGTATAATGTAATAGATGCTTTAAAAAAATATGGCGGGCAGGCAAAACGATATGAATTTAATACTTGCGGTCTAAAAACATGGATAATGTAATATAAGCAAGATAATATACATTACTACATGAATCCTTGCCTGCGTCTATTATTTCTTTAGTATAACTTTCTTTAAGTAAATTGACTTATCTGTTTGTATTTTTATAAAATACATTCCGGATGAAAAATCGGCAGCATTAATTTGTAAAGGAAAGTTGTCCGTGATTTTCTTTTCAAATAATAACTCGCCAAGTACATTTACCATACTTACAGTTGCATTCCGAAAGTACGTGTTATCAAATTTTATTTCAAATGTGCCAGAACTCGGATTTGGGAATATTTCAGGTTCTGTTTCAAAATTTTCATTTATTCCGGTAGTTGTATAAATGGTTGCTGTAACAAGAGCCATAGCACTTAGACAAGATGCTTTCTGAACTTGCCAATTATAGAAATAATAGTAATATCCAGACATTCCTGCAGTATTTCCGGTAATAGAAATAAGACCGGATAATGAATATGGATATACTGCAGCTGCATTGTTTCGATAAAGGTCATTTTGTCCGTATGTGCCAAGCTGGTACCCGTTTCCAGCGGGTACATCAAAATTCAAAGTGATAGTTTGTTGTCCGCTTGGAATATATATTATTGATGAGTCAAGTAAAGTTCCACTGCTGTTTTTGAGTATGATGGTTCTATTACCTGATGAGTTGGCATATACAGTTACAGCATTTATCCTGACGGGGCTTATTACATCAAATGTCAATGCCCAGGTGCCATTATAAGTAGTGCCGTAGTAGTAACCTCCACCACCTGAATTATCAGTTTTTCCTATAGACTGAACACTTTGTATAACTTCGCTTTGAATATAGTAATTTGTAGTAGTGTATAAAACAGGTGTAGTATATGTTGTACCTGTATTTATCAGATTACCACCGATAGGTGCATCATACCAATTTAGCGTACCGCCGCCAGATGCGTTTAAAGTAACGCTGCCAGGTCCGTTACTGGAATCCCCCGTGGTAGTTGGAGTGTTATATAAATTTACATTTATATAACTGATTTTTGTTGTAGAATCACTTCCATAGTTATTTAACACGACTAGTTTTACTGTATATATTCCACTTTCACTATAAGTGTGTAAAGGATCCTTCTGAGTTGAAGTTGAACCATCGCCAAAGTACCAATGCCATGATTCAGGGCTATTGGACGAAGAATCTGCAAATTGTATTATACCGTTACAGCTTGAAGTAGATGCTGCAGCAAAACTTGCAACCGGCGGAATATTATGAGAAATACCTCCCTTATAAATAATGTAATTTGTGTTAGTTCCAACTAGGTTAACGCCATATCCTATCTTCATGTAACCGTTTTCACCCCAACCTGGTCCCCATGAATTTCTTAATATCCAATAACCATTGCCCTCGTTATCGTTCCATCCTACTAGCACTATGGCATGATTTACATCTGTCCCGCCATCGTCCGAAACAAAAATACCTCCTGAATAATTCTGAAAATAATTTCCTGCATACAAACAAGTCCAAACAGGACCATAATCATAAATAGCCTGTTTTATATCAGCATCAGTACTATTAATGCCTAAATAGTTATCAATTTTTTCATGATAAGTATAAGAAGGTTTGCATATACCATTCATTTCGGTATATGGTTCATCACTTTCATAAACTGCACCTGGAGATTGCCAATCTGGAAAAGGACAATATCCCCCATTACAATCACCCTCATTCGAACAGTTTACCATCCACTGTTCGGAAAGATCTCTGGTTACATTGTCTTTTATAATAATATTTGCTTCAAAAACTCCACATGCAGCAAAAGCCCAACAACTACCACATTGTCCTTGATTTTTTACGGGTGAACATTTAGGTTGCCAGCTAAATGATGAAGGAAGAGATTTTGGAGTTGATGTTATATGTTTCTTAACCGGTTGTTGTTGGGGTGTATAGTTACCTGTGTATTTCCCATTTGTAACAACTGTAAGGTTGAAATTATCAGCAGATGCTTTATCATTTTCCCATGGTCGCTTGTATTCAAGCATAATTTCTGAAACTCCCTGAGAAACTCCGGTAAATCTAATAATTTCTGTACCCGATTGACCTGCTTTTATACCGTTATCCTGATCAGGTAAAAAATCACAATTCCCAATTTGTTTAATAATATCTTTATTAATGGTTGTTGCATACCAACCATATCCTGTCGAAGGAGTGCAGGGTAATTTGATTTCAAGAACCTGATTATTGTCAAGGTTAATCGTTTGCCCTGAGTTATTCTTTGCAACGTTAATATAATTTTGGCTATATACGCTACAAGCGAATAATACGCTAATAAACGTAAGCGAAGAAAATAATAGTTTTTTCATAGCTTTATATTTTTTAGTTATTATAGAT
>CAINEZ010000301.1 GCA_903847905.1 uncultured Bacteroidota bacterium | reverse complement strand
TAACGATCTCTCTAATCGCTTTACTTGAGGATCCTTCTCACATTCCGTTTTTCTTTTTTCAATTATAGTTTTATAAATTTCTTTATTCTTTTTGCTAACAGAAATAAGAGATTTCTCAATGTACATTGGCAATTGCTTTATCGGGCATTTCCATAATTGTTCTATCAGAAAAGGTTCTGTAGTATTATTGTAATCATCATATTTGTTCAATCTTGCCAATATTTCTATACCGCAGTCAATTGTAATTACCGAACCTTTTTCAACTGTTTCCATAATCTTTGCAAGAGATGCAAAGATCTCCTTATGCTTCAAATCCGTAATGGTTGATATGGCTATCATCCCGCCCCAAACAAGACGGTTGTTTTTGCTTGTCAACAATTTTATAAACTCAGCATAATAATCTGCAATCAATTCCGGCTTCAGGTAACCAATTTCGTACAGTGTCTTTATGCAGTCGCTTTGAATATTCTTATTTTTATTATTCAAATTATCAATAAGTTCTTTTACCTCGCCCTTATTGCCTGACATAGAAATTTCTTTCGCTAATGCGATATTAGCTTCATTTCCTTTCAGCCCCTGTGTGGATGCTAATAAATTTATTACTGTCATGATCTATCTTTTATTTGGTTGTTTTTTCAAAATGCCATGATAATGTTTGTGTTTCACTATTGCTGATATTTCCACTATAGTCTTCAGGGTTGCTGCAATTCATTTTTGTTAAAATAAATTGTTGATTATAATCCCAAATGTAAACATTTATACTATTATAAAAAAATCCCCATCCTTATTAAGAATGGGGATTTTCTTCTCATTAATTTTTTTACTGCACTATCGTCAATTCATTAATAATATTTTTTGCTCCTGCATATTTATCTATCATAAAAAGAACGTATCGGATATCTACACAGATCGTTCTTTGCAAATCGGGTTCGTACGAAATGTCGCCGCTCATTGCTTCCCAGTTACCATCAAATGCAAGACCTATTAATTGTCCATCGCCATTAATAACGGGACTGCCTGAATTTCCGCCTGAAATATCAAGCGTGGCAATAAAGCACACATCTATTTTCCCATCGGTATCGGCATATCTTCCATAATCTTTTTGCTTCCAAAGAGTTTTTAATTTCGAAGGCACAATAAATTCATCATTGGTAGAATCTTCTTTTTCTATCACACCATCAAGGGTTGTTAAATAATTATAATGAACTGCATCGGCAGGATAATAATCTTCAACTTTTCCATAACTCATACGCATAGTTGAGTTCGCATTGGGATAGAATTTTTTATCCGGATTCATTTCCCTGAGACCTGCAACATATAAGCGATCCCCGATATTAATTTTTTCTTCAATTCCTTTCAAATTCGTATAAATATTCATATATGCTTTAATCATAGATCTCATTGTCTGGAAGCCAAGATCCTTGTTAAGCACTTTGAGAGAAGGCTTTGCAAGAAATGCATACATTTTAGCAGAATCAACAAAAATAGATTTGCTATAAAGATCTTGAGCAAATTTATTAAAATCACCTTTGTATTTTTTTACAACAATATCAGCAAAAACAGAAGGATGTTGATCTTTGGGAATATCATCATAGAACATTTTGAGCAATGCCGAACACACCTTCTGATCGCAAATTTTATTATAATCTTTGAAAAAAGTTTTTGCTTTTTCTTTAAATTCTTCTGCCGATGCCTTTATCGCTTCTTTTTTTGCTGATGCACTTTTAAGATTATTATAAAGTTCGGATGCTCCGTATGCAAAGAAAATAAATTCAGGTCCCTGGAATGCCGCTTCTTCAAGGAATGTCATAGAAAGATTGAATTTTTTTAATTCATCGTAACCGGCGGATATATCAGATAAAGCAGCACCATATTTTTCTTTTCTTTTACTGTCTTCATTAACCCATTTTGTAAATGCCGCTTCCTGTTCCTGTTTTTTTTCATACACTTCATTTCTAATAAGCCCCTTAGTCTGACCAATAAAATATTTCCAGTAATTACTCGATTCGGCGTACTTAGATGCATACTGAATTTTTACCATAGGACTTGCATCCATAAATTCTTTAATGATGGCAAGCTTTTTATCTCTTATTTTTACTGTATAAGGGTTTGATTGTTCAATAGCAAGTTTAACTCCATAAGAAGTAAGGAAACGATCAGTACGTCCCGGGTATCCCCAAACCATTGCAAAATCATCTTTTTTTACACCTTTTAAAGAAATGGGCAAAGAATATTTTGGCTTAAGGGGAATATTTTTTTCGCTATATTCGGCAGGAGAACCATCTGGAGCTGTGTAAATCCTGAATATAGAAAAATCGCCTGTATGGCGGGGCCACATCCAGTTATCGGTATCACCGCCGAATTTTCCGACAGCCGATGGTGGAGCGCCGACAAGTCGTATATCCTTGTATGTTTCATAAACAAAAAGGTAGTATTCGTTCCCTTCATAAAAACTTTTTACTGTTGCTTCATATTTTCCTTTTTCAGATGCTTCTTTTTCAATTTTGCCTGTTGCTTTGTCAATTTCAGTTTGCCGGGCTGCTTCATCCATATCATCTGTTACTTTTGAAAGAATCTTTTCGGTAACATCATCCATCCGCACGAGAAATGAAGCGGAAAGATCTTTATTGGAAAGCTCCTCGTTCTTCGACATTGCCCAGAAACCATTAGTAAGATAATCATGTTCAACGGTACTGTGCGCCTGTATTGATTCATATCCGCAGTGATGGTTTGTAAACAAGAGTCCTTCGTTAGAAACCACTTCTGCAGTACAGAAAAAACCTAGAGATACTATTGCGTCTTTAAGGCTAGAGTGGTTAACACTGTATATTTCATCCGCAGTAAGATGCAACCCCATCTTCTGCATATCAACATAATTGAGCCTTTCAATAAGCATGGGCAGCCACATCCCTTCGTCGGGTACTGCAGCAAATCCTTTGAATCCAAGAGCTACTGCGATAATTAAAGCATACAAAAACTTTTTCATAATGTAATTAATTATTGATTATATAATAAGTTATTTTTAATATATCGAAGCAAATATAAGTTTTTACCTTGATTTGAATGACACTATTTTGAAAAATTATATGAAATGACTATTCCAATCTATGAAAACACTTTGTATCGTTATGTTTTTTATTACATTAATACCGATACGCAATATGTAATAGTCCAAAAATGCAGGACTAAACATATTGTCTATCGGCATTTACCACTGCATAATTATGAACTTATCCTTTGGACAATTTCATAATAAGCATTGGTATAACTTTCATGTTGAGCAAGCCGCGCAATAAATAAGGTTTTTGATTGTTGGTTTCTGGCGGTAAACAATAAACTCAAAACCTTCCGAATAAAATGGACAAATTCATCCCGTTTGCAGTATAACTACACAATAGTTTATGAAAGCTTGTCAGTAAGCAGGTATATTTCACGAGCAGGCGATTTTTCCTTGTATAAAATATTATAAACAGCTTCAGTTATCGGCATATAAACTTTATATTTTTTATTGATTTCCCAAACACATTTGGCGGCATAATAACCTTCGGCGATCATCTTCATTTCAAGCTGGGCAAACTTTACAGAATAACCTTTCCCGATCATGTTGCCAAATGTACGATTCCTGCTGAATTGTGAATAAGCTGTTACCATCAGATCGCCTAAGTAAACCGAACTATTTATATCCCTGTCAATGGGGTGAACTGCGTCAACAAAGCGTTTTATTTCCTGTATCGCATTTGAAATTAGCACTGCCTGAAAGTTATCGCCATAACCAAGTCCTATGCAAATACCATTTGCAATTGCAACAATATTTTTTATTACCGAAGAATATTCTGTTCCAAAAATATCATCGGATATAGATGTTTTTAAATAACGGTTATTAAATAATTTTGAAACATCTTCCGCAAGTTGTGGGTTTTGAGAAGCTACCGTAAGGTATGTTAGTTTTTCGAGTGCAATTTCCTCGGCATGAGAAGGACCGCTTACAACAACAAAATTATTTAAAGATACTTCATAAACCTGGTTGAAAAATTCGGCAATAATATTATTATGTTCAGGTACTATGCCTTTAATTGCTGAAATTATGGTTTTCCCTTTTAATTCCAAAGCGCTTACTACTTTTAAAGTTTCGCATAAAAATGCAGAAGGAACGGCAAAAACCAAATAATCAGATATATTTATTATTTCTTTAAGATCACTGCTCAGAAATAATTTTTCGGGTTCGAGTTCAACAGAACTCAGGTATATCGAATTATGTTTGTAATGATAAATATTTTCAATTATTTCCTCCTCTCGTATCCACCAATTTATTTGATCAATATTATTAGATAATATTTTAACAATAGCTGTTCCCCAGCTGCCACTACCAATTACTGCTACCTTCATAAAGTTTTTTATCTAAATATACCGGGTAAAATTAATAAAAAAGAGAACAAATGCAATAACAAAACAATTGTAGGAAAAATGTGGAATGGTCATAAAATGTTATTCATATTATATGTCGATAATAAATTTTAGGCTGAAAATAATATTTTTATGCTCTGAAATACTTTACTTTGAAAATATAAAATTTATATCTTTGCGATGGAATAATATTAACAATATATAAATGCCCGTTTCCTTCATATATAACATTATTTCTTCTTTATCCCGTAACCTGCCCAACTGTGGCATTCAGACGGTGTTGTACAACCTGCCTTCGCAAACCCGCATGGCTGCACACACACACACACACAGGAAACCTTAAAAGTCAAAAATTTCTTAAAACCCTGCAAAGTCAGCTTTCAGCCGTTCCTGCAATATTTTTCCGCCAATCAAAAATTTCATTACCTGCGTTCAACATACAAAAATTTGTATCGTGCGTTTTATACGCCTCTTTTTGTGGCGCGCAGTATCGAATAAACCTAAGCAATAAAAGTAAAAAAAACAATATGAAAAAATTACTCTGCATATTATTTTTATTTTTCAATTTTTATTTTTCATCGTTTGCGCAATTGGTTATCAATAATTCCAGTCTTACTACAGGCGTTTATGTTGTGATGAACGGAGGTACACAAGCAACTCCGATTTATTTAAATGTTAATAATGTTACCGTGAGTGCTGCTGCTACAGCCGATATCAAACTTACCACCGACCCTGCAACATCAAGCTATAAAGGCTGGATAATTTCCGAAGGTCAATACAACTATGTTAAATGGAATAATATAAATACTACGGCAAATTATAGAATCCCGTTTGGTTACAGCAATACTGTTTATATTCCTTTCACTTTTAGCAGAACAGCAGGAGCCGGAAATATCGCTTTTTCCACTTGGGGAACTAACGAGTATTAAAGATAACAAGCCCTGGGCCGATTTAAGTGATGCCGGTACAGTAGCTGCCGTAACTAATTTAAATGATCCTTCAGGTACGGATGTTTCAGTACCATCGGTTATTGACAGGTGGTGGGATATTTATACTTTTGGAGCAGAAGTTACCGCAAATGCTACGTTTTCATATCGTGGTGATGAAAATACTACCGCTGAACCACTAACTGAAATTGCAGTGCAGCATTGGAACGGTACTTATTGGGATGATGGAAATAGCGGTGGTAATGGAACTTATACAGCTACCGGAACAATGGGTATTAACACCACCGATGTTGCGGGTTCTGTAACAACGCAAACAGTGTTAACTGAGTTTTCGCCTTATGTGTTAGTTTTAAAAAGTGATCCGCTTCCAATTGAACTGCTCAATTTTACCGCTTCGTGTAAAAATCAAAATATACTTGTTACATGGAGTACCGCTTCCGAAACAAATAACAATTACTTTACTTTAGAAAGAAGTGTTGATGCCCAGGAATGGGAAGCAATTGCAACAATCAACGGCATGGGTAACAGCAACACATTAGTCAATTATAATTATACCGATACAAATTCCTATAATGATATCGTTTATTATCGTTTAAAGCAAACCGATTTCGACGGCGCATATACATATTCCGATATTATTACAGCAAGCTGCCAAAATAAATCAATTGAAATTGTCAATATTTATCCCAACCCTGCATCTGGTTGTTTCGACTATATAATTTATTCTACAGAAAAAAACGAAGAAGTATTTGTAACTGTTATCAATTTATTAGGTAAGGTAATTATTAACAAAAAAGAAAATATTACTAAAGGATTAAATCATAAAACTCTTGATGTTTCAGGGTTAGCGTCCTCTCTTTATTATTTAAAAATAGAAACGTCAAATGGGCTTTATAAAGATAGTAAACAAATTTTAGTAAAATAAGTTAAAAGTGAAAAGGCATAAGGCAATATCTGACAGTGTCTGAGCAAGGGGTAGTGATAATGAAAAGTGAAAATTACAAAGTATAATGACCTTTACAACTGATAATAATAACATCATCACCGGCAGTAATTTTATAAATAAGACGATGCTCGTCTATGATTCGTCTCGACCAAAATCCTGCAAACTGATGCTTCAATGGTTCGGGCTTTCCTATGCCTTTAAATGGGGTTCTGTCAATTTCTTTGATAAGTTCATTAATTCTGTAGAATATTTTAATATCTGCCAATGCCCATTCGGTGTATTGTCTGTATGCTTCACCTTCAAAGATAACGGATTTCATTTTTTTAATAATTTTTGTGTTAAAACCACAAATTCATCACCCGTTAAGCTTACGATGTTTCGCTTCTTTTTCACATTATTAAAAGATTTTTCTATACGGGCATTACATTCAGTTTGTGTTTCTGCCTTTAATACGCCGAAACCAGATTGGGAAGAAATTTGCATTTCAATTTCCTCATCATTCTTAAATAATGATTTTATAGCATTTAAAAAATCCAAATTCAAATCTGTTGCTTTTAATCTGAATACCGTTTCCATAAATTAATTTTTTTACAAAGATAATCATATATTAAATAACAAATAAAATGAAAAAGGTAAATTTAATTTTCGCAATCGTCCTCGTAGTGGTTCTAACATTGAACCTTGAACTCGGAACTTTGAACTGTTCAGCCCAGAACATAGGCATCAACACCACCGGCGCAACACCCTATCCATCATCTATATTAGATGTAAGTAGCGCCAACAAAGGTATGCTTATCCCTCGGGTAGCACTCGTTAATGCGGCAACAGGGAACTATTCATCCGATGCTGTTATTCCTAACCCTAACAACAAGCTGATTGTATTCAATACTAATGTTTCCGTGACCGGAGGTAATGGGGTGGGAATTTATTATTACGACAGCACCAATGCCACCACCGGCAAATGGGTTTATGTGGTTGCTCCTTCCAACGGGTCTGGTACCACAGGGCAAGTGTTAGCCTCACAAGGCAGCGGTAGTGCACCTAAGTGGCTCAGTTTGAGTGGCGGACTTAGAGAAGGCTCTGCTCTTGGCACAGCCATGACTACCGCTATTATGGATTCCATAGGCTTGTTTACACCGCACACCAACAGTAAGTGCAATGCCTCAACCGAAGTATTTATAAGTTTATATGGTACTGGCGCCACCGCTGTGGGTTATTGCATAGAAAAAGCCGAAAGAGCCACCGCCAATTGGACAACAGCAAAACTAACATGCTTGGCTGTTGGCAAGCGTTTACCTGAACCGGAGGAATGGCAGGTTGCCTGCGATAGCTCTGTGGCAAGTCCTACAAAATATCCTTTAGCTACAATGGGCAGCGCATGGGAATGGGCAAGTAATTTCGCTCTGCCGATGTACGTTGGTAGCGGCAGCGGGATGGGCGCCGCAATTTTCGGTAGCAGCGGATGCGGTTATGCCGACTGGGGCTGGCTTGGCTCCAGCACGGGCTCCCGCGGCACATTCGCTTTCCGATGCGTGCATTAGCTTCGTTAGAAATATTAAGTGATGGTATGAAAACTTGTGTGCAAGCGGGCTTCGTTGAACCTGAAAAATCAAAGGTTTAATTAAAAATATTTATTCTATATTTGCAATATCAATAAACCTCAAGTTTAGGATCTATTTTTTAAATTTTCTGTTTGTTGGTATAATGTTATTATACTTCGAAAGGAATAAAACTGTACATATAGTAATCAGTGTTCAGTAATTGGTGTGCATAGTGTTTGACTGATTACCGAATACCAGTTACTGATTACCTGTAAAAATAAAGTAAATATTTAAGCCGTGCAAAGTATATTAACAGTACAGGATGTAAAACCCATGCACCTAGTTAGCCCTGAAGACCTGCTTAAAACAAATAAAAACCTGAAATATTTCGGAGGGAAATATACTGCGCGATTTATTTTTTGGCTATTAGGGTTGAGCAGACTCAATAGGGATTATTCCAGATATAGTAATTTAAAGGGAAGCGAGTTTCTTAATAAACTCATCAATATTTATGGGCTGAAATATGAACTGCTCGAAGAAGATATAAAAAAGATACCTGAAAAGGGGCCATTTATAATTATCTCAAACCATCCTACCGGCGGTGCAGAAGGAATACTTCTTATTAAATTATTTTCTGATAAAAGACCTGATTTTAAATTTTTAACCAATTTTCTTCTTTCAAGAATTGAACCTATGACAGGTTATTTTCTTCCTGTTAATCCATTTGAGGATCATAAAGATGCTCAATTAAGCATGACCGGAATTAAAAATGCGCTTGAACATGTCAGAAATGGAGCTCCATTAGGAATATTTCCCGCCGGTGAGGTTTCAGCTTATCAAAGTGGTAAACGCGAAATAACCGACAGGGAATGGCTTACAGTAGTTCTTAAACTTATCAAAAAAGCTCAGGTACCTGTTATTCCTGTATTTGTGGAAGCGAGAAACAGCCCTCTTTTTTATTTCCTGGGTAAAATAAATCCTTTACTCAGGACAGTTAAACTTCCTTCAGAATTGCTTAATAAAAAGAATCAGATATTAAAAATTCGCATTGGTTCTCCTATAAGCGTGAATGAACAAAATCTTTTTACCGATATTAAGGAATACGGTGACTTCCTTAGAATGAAAACTTATACTTTAGGCAGAAAGGTTAAACGAAAAAGATCGCTATGCTATCCCACTAAAGAAGAAGTTCTTGTTGATGAAGTACAAAGCGATTTGATAATTTCTGAAGTGAATAAACTCACGGAAGAAAATTTACTGTTTAAACTCGAAAATTATAAAGTGTTTCATGCAAAAGCTGATATTATTCCCAATATTTTAAAGGAGATAGGACGCTTACGCGAAATTACATATCGCCAAGTTGGTGAGGGAACAGGTAAAAGCATTGACATTGACAAATATGATTCGTGGTACAACCATCTTTTTATATGGGATGAAGAAGCCAATTGTATTGTTGGCGCATACCGTATGGGAAAAGGGAAAGAACTATTCGAACAGTTTGGCATAAAAGGTTTTTATCTTCAAAGCCTTTTTAAATTCAATGAAAAACTTTACCCTACATTAGAAAAATCAATTGAGTTGGGAAGATCTTTTATCAGGAAAGAATACCAACGTAAAACCTTATCGCTATTCCTGCTTTGGAAAGGGATATTATATTTTCTGATCAAGCATCCCGAGTATCGTTATTTAATAGGTCCTGTGAGTATAAGCGATGCCTTTTCCGATTTTTCAAAAGGATTGATAGTTGAATTCCTGAAAGCAAATTGTATTAATAAAGATTTATCTAAATTAGTTATTCCCCGCAATGGCTTTGAATATAATTTGGCTGACCACATAGATGTAAATGTTTTTCTTAAATTTATGGGCAACGATATTAACAGACTCGACAAGTTTATTCACGACATAGAACCTGAACAAAGAATACCTGTACTATTTAAAAAATACATAAAACAAAATGCCCGTATAATAGGTTTTAATGTTGACCCTAAATTTAATTTTTGCTTAGATGTTATTATGCTGCTCGACCTTAACGATGTTCCTGCTGAAGTTATAGAATCTCTTTCGAAAGAAACCTCCGAAACAATTATTACAATCTGAATTTGAAAACAAAATTCCCGTTAACTTTTATTTGATCTCAGGTTCCTGAAATTTATATATTTTTACCACGTAATTTGATTTCTTATGAAAAAAATAATATTTTTTTCCTTTCTGTTTTTTTTTCTGTTAACCTTTGGTTGCTCCAGATCAGCAAAGGAAAATATTATAGGTAAATGGAAATTATCAAAAGTAGGAACTGAAACTTTATCTGCATCAGGAACTGATGCAAGTATAGAATTTATCAATAATGGTAAAATGATTATTATTGTTGACAATGATTCTTCGGAATGTAAATGGGAATTAAGTTCTGATGAAAAAACAGTTTATCTGATAAATTCAGGTAATAAGAAAAAAAAATGGAATATAATCAGTCTCTCAAATAATGAGTTTGTATATACTGAAGAAAGTGATTCTGCTAATATAACTTTAACTAAATAATTAACTAATCAAAAACAAAACCAATGAAAAAAATTATGTATTTCGGCTTGATAATAAGCTTTATTATTGCAGCAGGTTGCGGGAAATCTGTAAAAGACAAAGTTGCCGGAACATGGAAACTTAAAAGCGTTGAAGGACAAACTTTAAGTAAGGAAGAACTTGAAAGCGCTACTATCACATTTAACAGCGATGGAAAAGTAATGGCAACAGCAGGTAAAGAAAAAATGGAAGGTACATGGGAAATTGGTAAAGACGACAAAACCCTGATGATTGCAATGAAAGAAGAAAGCGAAAAAGAAATTTGGAGCATTCAATCCATTAGCGACAATGAACTTGTTTACACACAAGGGGCAGAAAAGGAGAAAATAACATTGATGAAATAATTTTATTAAAAAAAATGCCCGGTCAAAAGCCGGGTATTTTTTTATATTAATGCGGATTTTATATTTACTTAACCCGTAACTACTGTTTTAATAAGCCATTTAAGAATATCTAAATATACTTCTTCTTTATTTATTTCATTAAGCATTTCATGGCGACCTTCTTTGTATAATTTTATTTCAACATCTTTCACTCCATTTCTTTTAAGCAATTCGTAAACCTTTTTCACACCTTTAGTAAAGTTACCTACAGCATCCATTTCGCCTGAAATAATTAATACCGGAAGCTCTGCGGGAATTTTAGCTATCACATTATTTTTCTGAGTTTTCAAAATACCACTGAACATTTCCGAATAAAATGATGTGGTGCATACAAAGCCACAGAATGGATCATTTACATATTTATCCACCTGTTTTTGATCTCTGCTTAACCAGTCGAACTTTGTCCTTGCAGGTTTAAATCTCTTGTTAAAGTTCCCAAACGAAAGTTTATCAAGCAATTTACTCCTGTGTTTTCTACCTGTAAAAAAATGTTGAATTTTGGAAACTGCTTTGCCAAACAATAATAATAACATCGGATTATATGATGAGCCGGAAAGAATAATTCCGTCAATTGCATTTGTATGAATTGAAATAAAGTTAAGTACAATCAGCGAACCCATACTGTGCCCAAGCATAAATAAAGGAATACCCTGATGCTCTTTATTTATTATTTCGGATAACTGAAAAATATTATCAGTTACAATTGACCATCCATCATTGTCAGCAAAATATCCTGTGTTTTCATATTTTCCGGCTGTTAGTCCATGACCGCGATGATCATTAGCATAAACAACAAAATCATTTTTTACAAGGAAAGCTGCGAAATCATCATACCTTGATGAATGTTCAGCCATGCCATGAACTATCTGAACAACGGCTTTTGGTTTGTCATCACCTGTCCATTTTAAACATTCAATGGTTTGTCCGAAAGGATCAGTAAAATTAAAATTCTCACGTTTCATATTTACCAGATAATTAATGCAAGATAATATTATTTTTGTTTTCTAATTGACAAAATATGCATTCAAAAATAAATAAATATATTCTTTCTCTTGATCAGGGAACCACAAGTTGCAGAGCAATTATTTTCGACAAAGATGCAAAAGCAGTTGGTATAAAACAAAAAGAAATAATGCAGATCTACCCAAAACCCGGGTGGGTTGAACACGATCCTGAAGAAATATTCAATACCCAGATTGAAGTTGCAAAAGCAGTTATTTATGAAAATAATATTTCTTTAAATGAAATTGAAGCAATTGCAGTTACCAACCAGCGTGAAACAACGGTAATGTGGAATAAAAATACAGGAAACCCTGTTTGTAACGCTGTAGTATGGCAGGACACAAGAACTAACGAAATTTGCTATAAACTGAAAGATGAAGGATATAATGAATACATAAAGCAAACAACAGGGCTTATAATTGATTCATATTTCTCTGCAACCAAGATCAAATGGATATTAGATAATATAGCAGGGGTTAGGGTAGAGGCGCTTAAAGGCAACATTCTTTTTGGCACGATTGACACATGGTTGTTATGGAAACTTAGTGGTGGCAAGGTTCATTGCACCGATTACAGCAATGCTTCCCGCACTATGTTGTTTGATATAAAAAACCTGAAGTGGGATAAAGAAATGCTCAAAGCCCTTGATATCCCTGAACAAATTTTGCCTGCCGTAAAACCTTCTTCTTTTAATTTTTGTAACACGGAAGCTGAAATTTTCGGGATACCGTTAACTGTAACCGGTGTTGCAGGCGATCAACAGGCTGCGTTATTTGGGCATTCATGTATCGAAGAAGGTATGTTGAAAAACACCTATGGAACGGGTTGTTTTATGCTGATGAATACTGGAGAAAATTTAATATTTTCCAAGCATGGACTGCTGACCACTATTGCGTGGGGTATTGATAATCGTGTGGAATATGCGCTTGAAGGCAGCGTGTTTATTGCAGGAGCGGCAGTGCAATGGTTGCGCGATAATCTTAAAATTATTAACCATGCTTCCGAAACAGCAGCAATAGCAATGAGTGTAAGGAATACGAAAGGAGTCTATTTTATACCTGCATTTACCGGACTTGGTACGCCTTACTGGGATATGAACGCATGTGGCGCATTATTAGGCTTAAAAAGAGATACTGCTTTTCCTGAAATTGTAAGAGCAGTGCTTGAATCTATTGCATTCCAGACTAAAGATGTAATTGATGCAATGAAAGAGGACTCAGGAATTGAAATTAAAATACTAAAAGTTGATGGCGGCGCATCGGCTAATGAATTCCTGATGCAGTTTCAATCGGATATACTTAATATTCCTATTGAAAGACCTTTTGAGATTGAATCAACGGCTTTAGGAGTAGCATTTATAGCAGGTTTGAATACAGGATTCTGGACTAAAGAAGAAATTAAAAATCTAAAATCCGGCAGTGATATTTTTTATTCTAAAATGCAACAACAGGAACGGGAATCACTTTATAATGGCTGGAAAAAAGCAGTTAAAAGGGTAATGAACTGGTATGAATAAATTTAATTTTACTTCATTTAATGCAAAAAAAAAGCATGCATTATACATCATGCCACCAATATCTCTTGACTTTTATTTTTTCAACTTTATATCCCACTGAAGCATCAAATTTATTTCCATCATCACCCAAGTCAAGCCTATCAGGACCTGTTACATCTGCGATGATGTATTTTATTTTATTAATTTCGATATATTTTTGTTTAGTAGTAGGGGTCCCTTTAATGGCAATAAGCGCATGATCATGCCCCTGATAAAGAAATAAAACATCTTTAATATTAATAAGGTAAGAAAGAATGCTTACACATAAAATTGCTTTTGAATCGCAGTCGCCATACATTCGTATCAGCACTTCAGGCGGAGTGTAAATTCCATAAACTTCCCATGTTGTATCTTTTATTTGAGGAATTCCATAAGGAATATCCTGTACAAATTTCATCGCCATTTCAATTCTATTAGCGCGGTTGTCGCAGCCTTCATTGAGTAGAGTGTATATAATCCCTCCCGCAATGGCTTTGCAATAGAGTCTGTAATAAGAAACCAATTCACTCCTGTCGGTTTTAAGAAAATTTCCTGTCAGTTTATAAAACCCCTTTTTAATAGTTTTCTTTTTCCCTTTTGAAAATTGTTGAGTTGCAGAAATATTTTCGAAATAGGATTTGGGAACACCATAACGGGCAATGTCTTTCATGGTCTTCGCTACTTCAAAATTAAATTTGAATGTTCGTAAAATTTCCCTCTGATCTTTAAAAGTATATGTAATCCTGTATTGTCCGTTTAATGTATCCATTGAATATTTAACGTGTTCGTTACAGGAATAATCTTTTGGGGTTTGAGCATTTACAAGACCTCCAGACAAAAAGATAAAACCAAAAATGATATTTTTCATAAGATGATAATTAAAAATTAGTAGCCTTATTTGCACAATTCTAATGCCATAAACTATATATATTTTTGTAAATTTTTCACAAACTTTATTTCATTATGTATAAAAAAAGCTGCAGAAAGCAGCTTCCCTTATTATATTAATGTTTAATTATTTAAAGGCTTTCCATACTTTAAATAAGATCACCCAGTGATTGTTAACGTATGTAAGTCCATGATAGGTCATTCCCTGGGTTTCTCCTTTCTTTACAAATTTGAAAATATAAAGAACAACATCATCTTTGAATTTTTGAATCACTTTTTTATATCCTCCCTGAAATTCAACGCCATCGCCTTTACCTTCTTTAATTTCTTTTAAAGTGGCAGATAATAATATGTAATCATTCTGATCTGCTTTAGGCTGAATGTATTCTTTTGCTTTTTCAATTTGATCAAATGCTTTAGCTACATAATTGAATGCTTTTTTTGCATCACCTTCTTTTGTAAATAATGCTTTAGCATCTTCAATGGTAGGTTTCAGGCTAATAGTGAGTTTATCATAATCAACTCCTTTTTCCATAAATTTTCCAACCAATTTTTTCGCATCATCAATTGTACCCGCTTTTATTGCGTTTTCAACAGAGTCCTTTTTTAATGTCTTACTGGAATCAGAAGAATTTTTATCTTTTTTATCAGAGCCACCGCAAGATGACATAATAAAAATAATGAAAACAGCAGCAAATATGCTTGCAAGAGCAGTTTTTATTTTATTCATTTCATCCCTCCTTATTTAGTGATTAATTGTGATAAAATTGTTTTGTAAAATTAAGAAACTATTCCAAATATTTTAATAATTTTGAATATTAAAATTTCATTATGAAATCATTATTCAGAATTATTGTTATAGTTATTTTATTTCACGGAAATAATTTTGCACAGAATAAAAGCAATCTTTACAATCCAAAAGCAGATGCAAAAAAAGATATTGCTGCTGCTGTTGCAAAAGCCGATTCACTTGGTAAAAACGTATTGATTCAGATAGGTGGAAACTGGTGCAAATGGTGCCTGAGATTTAATAAGTTTTGTAAGAACGACAGTATAATTGACACTTTAATGAGCAACAATTATGTTGTTATTCATCTTAATTATAGCCCCGAGAACAAAAACCTTGATATTCTTAAAACTCTCGGGTATCCGCAACGTTTTGGTTTTCCTGTTATAGTAATGCTCGACAGTAAAGGCAACCTTATTCACATTCAAGATACCGGATTACTTGAATCGGGAGACGGATATGACAGAAATAAAATAATTAGCATTTTACAAAACTGGACTGCAAAAGCAATTAACCCTATAAACTATGAAAAATAAAACATCTATGAATAATTACTTAAAGCTTTTCACATCTGTTATTATCGCCTCTGTTTTGCTTTCTTCATGTGTAGCCAAAAAGAAGTATAGGCAATTGCAGGCTGATAAATTGAGAGAGGAAGATCAATATTTAGCAAAACTAACTTTGCTGAATACAAAATTTGACAGTCTTACTGACAAATATAGAGAACTTGAAAAAAAGAAAAAAGAACTTTCTGAAACAAGCCAGGGCGAACTGGAAAAATTAAATGGAGAGCTTAAGGCAAAACTTGCATTACTCGAAGAAAGTAATAAAAAAATTACCGAATTACAGACTGCCATTAATAAGCAAAAAGTATCTGGCGAACAATTACTCTCGAAAATGAAGAATGCTTTGCTTGGCTTTACAAGCGATGAACTGACTGTTGAAATGAAGGACGGAAAAGTTTATGTTTCACTTTCCGAAAAACTTTTATTCAAATCAGGTAGCGCAAAAGTTGATACAAAAGGAATTGAAGCGCTTGCTAAAGTAGGGGAGGTGCTTGCAAAACAAACGGATATTGATATTAACGTAGAAGGTCATACTGACAATGTACCTTTAAAAGGTGAAGTAATAAAAGATAACTGGGATCTGAGTGTGATGAGAGCAACAGCAATTGTTCGTATTCTCACAGAAGATTATGGTGTAAATCCAAAACAGGTAATCCCTTGTGGAAGGGCAGATAACTTTCCTGTTGCAGATAATACCACTACCGAAGGTAAAGCAAAGAACAGAAGAACAGAAATTATTCTTGCCCCAAAAATTTCTGAACTCATTAAAATATTAAACAGTGGACAATAAAAAAATCATGAAAAAAACAAATCTAAAAATTCAATTGGCAATTATTTCGCTTTGTGCAATTCTTTTTTCTTCTTGTGGAATTAATAAGAATAATGATTTTTCTTCAAGAAAATATACTCATTTCAAAAAAGGAGAAACAGAAATCGCTATTAAAAGTGTAAAAACTAAAAAAAATAATATTGAGTTAAAAGATGATGTGGTCAAACCCATTGAAATAGCTGACATTTCTGCTAGTAATTGTAATCAGGATATTGTAAATAAACCTGTTTCTATCATTGATCATAAAACTAATAAAACTGTTGCAGGAAAACTTTATGCTTCTCTGATTTCACCTAAAGTTAACAGTAAAAAAGTAAAACAAACTTCCGAATTAATAAGGAGTTTTATAAAAGCCAAATCGAATACCACTTCAACTCTATCCGCTAATGATGACCAGCTTTTACTTGTAATAATTGCAATTTTACTTCCCCCGTTAGCAGTTTTTCTTGTTCGTGGATTTGGCAATGAATTCTGGATCGATATACTACTTTGTTTACTTTTGTGGTTACCGGGAATAATTTACGCAGTAATTGTTGTTTTAGGTGCAGCGTAAGAGATATGAGTTTTTTAAGCTGATTTTTCAATAAATTCTGTTCGAACAGTTAACATATTCTTTACTGGCCTGAATTCTGAACGGATCAGTTTCCATTTTTCAGGATATTTATTTATAAGATGAAGAATCTTATTCCTGTGCTTTTTCACAGCATCCGAAATTGCAGGAGCTGAAATAGGGGTAGAGCAGGAGTTTCCCACATTTGTGCCAGTAAGATCCATGTTTTTGGCTACAACATCCCTTGCCGCTTTTTCAAGTTTATCAAGAAGCATGATAGTTTTTGAATATTTATCATACAATTGAACTTCCTGTGGCTTTGTGGAAATACCTGCTCCAATGTTTTCAAAATTCAGATAATCTTCCGATATGTATATATCCGTTTCTTTTGAATCGAAATATAAATTGTTTACATAGTTTATGGATTGTCTGATTATAGTTTTCAATACTGTAATATCTCCCTGATAAATCTTTATTCTGCGTAATGCATCATCTGTAAGTATATAATTAAAGCGTGAGTTACTTTCGTTACATTCCTTTATATATAAATTACAAAGATCAATGAGGCTTAACCCATAATTATTTTTTGATTTTTCAAGTTCTTCTCTTGATTGTGCATATCTTTTTACAAGCGATTTTGTGTTTTCATTGTACATCTTAAGTACAGCAAGTTCTCTGCTGAATATCTCAATCATGGTCTTTATGCTGTTGTATAACATAAAACCTATAATTTTTTTATTGTCAGGGGCGAGAATTTTATTGCTGTCAGTTAAGCCAAAATTGCTAATGTCCTTATTAAAGAAGAAGAAAAGAAGATCATGTTTTTTATCATGTTCATTGGGAAAACCTAAAGAAAGAATAACATTTTCAAATTCCTGAAAAACACTCATCTGAATATGTTTTTTCTTTTGACGTACTTCAAAAGGAGTTTCATCCTTACTATACCAGTTAATATATGAAACAGCTTTTCGTAGTTTATCTATTGATCCTTCTGTATCATCAAATGCAAGGTCGTCAATTTTGTTTTCATGCACTTTAGTCTTTGCTTTTACCTCGGAAGCCTCATGACAATAATATATAGCTATTACTTTTTCAATTCCAGGTATAAGGGAATTCGCCTGTTTAAGCACATTAAGTAATGGGTTTTCTATAAATGAAAATGTGGGCATCTTTTAAAAATTCTGCACAAATGTATAGTATAAATATTAATTAAGTAAATAATTAAGTAAATTTATTTTAATCAATTAAGTAACTTAAATTGTATATTAAATATAAAATATTACTTAAATAGCTTGAATTCAATATATATATTGATGTATTTTTGTTTTTTTAATATTTATTATTAAACAGATTTTAAGATAAAATATTAAGCTGACTTAATTGTATTTTATGAATCTATATAGTCCAAAAGTACAAAACCCTGAAAATTTCAAGAAAAATACTATAAAAAATAATTATTCTGTTAATGTTAATAAAAAAGCCGCTTTAGCAACAGGAAGAACTGTTATATTTGAAATGAATAAAAAAGGAAGCAAATCCGATTCAAAAAAAAAACATATACCAATTCTTGATTTACTCAAAGTGAAAATTTATGAGAAATTAAAAATATTCTTTGAGTACGAAGAAAATCTTTAAATAATGGGAAGGCTTGTATTAGATCTTCACGAAATATATAATAAAGGGGCTTTAATCGATAAAGCGCTTATTGAAATTATTAATGAAGCGCTTGATAAAAGGATTTCTGAAATAGTAATTATCCCTGGAAAAGGAAGCGGACAGCTTAAAAAGAAAGTGATTCGCTTCCTGGAGAAACCTGAAATTAAAAAGCTATATCACAGAATAGATAAGGATAGCAAGAATTTCGGGAAGATTTATGTTTATTTCAAATTTTAAAATATCAGACATGTTTAGAAATAGTTAGAATCAAACTATTATTAATTACCCTCCGCATGTAACCCTAAGCCATATCGCGTGTAGGATGTTGTCAAAGCCAGACCACTAAAATTCACATCAATTATTATGTTAGTTTGAGTAACATCAATATTTACAACTAAAACATGAGTTAAATTTTATATTGGCATATTTCTATTATCTTTGCAGTTATAGAAAAAATATCCAAGTAAATAAAATAAAATATGGCTAAATCCAGAGAAACGTTTAACAAAAGTGAAAAAGAAAAGTTAAAACAGAAGAAAAAGAAAGATAAAGAAAAAAAGAAAGAAGAACGCAGAGCTAATCCTACCATTGGTGGGTTTGACAATATGATTGCTTATGTTGATGAAAATGGTAATTTATCATCAACTCCACCAAATCCTATGAATAAAAGACAAATCAAAGCCGAAGATATTGAAATTGGTATCCCCAAAAACAGAACTTTTGAAACAGTAGAATTAGTTAGAAAAGGAACAGTAACTTTTTTCAACGATTCAAAAGGTTTTGGTTTTATTAAGGACGAAAACACAGGAGAAAGCATTTTCACTCATGTTAATAGCCATATTGATAAAATTAAAGAAAATGATAGAGTAAGCTTTCAAGTTGAAAGAGGTCAAAAAGGATTAAATGCAGTTGACGTTAAACTTCTGGCAAAACCTGAATAATTCTATTTTTTTATTATAAGAAAAGGTTTTTCTCTCTGAAAATCGCATAGATTTTTCCCGTTTAAAAATAAATCTTTATATTGAAGTATAAGTTTAATATAATCGAATTATTATATTATGAATAAGAT
>CAINEZ010000300.1 GCA_903847905.1 uncultured Bacteroidota bacterium | reverse complement strand
TGCAGGAACAGAATCAACGGCGAAAAGTACATCGGAAAATTCTATAACTAATAAAACGACAAACAAAGGTGTTAGAAAAAATTTCCTGTTTTCCCTTATCCAAAAATTATGACCTACATATTTCGGATAAACATTAAAATATTTTGATGCAAATTTTACTATCGGATGTTTCTCCGGTTTAATTTTTTCTTCTTTATTTCTTGTTATGTACATCCTGATACCTGTGAAGATCAGCAAGGCGCCAAAAAAATAAAGCACCCAAAAGAAATTTTGAATAAGCGCCGCGCTGACAAAAATAAAAATAAACCTCATGATGATAGCGCCAAGTATTCCCCAAAACAAAACTCTCTTATAATACTTTTGAGCAACACTGAAAGATAAAAAAATCAATATCATCACAAAAATATTATCAACAGACAGAGCATATTCAATTAAATATCCTGTAATATATTCGAGGCTCAGGTTATCATTATATATTTTTAAATTTTCCTCAAATGAATGACCCTGGGGTATGGGCTGGTCATATTTTTTTACAATTTCGGTAAGGTGATCCTGATTTTTAATTCCATGTATCAAATCACCATTAGACCGAATCAAAAGATAAAAACCAAGTGCAAGCATAATCCATATAAATGACCATGCCAAAGCTTCCCTGAAAGGTATTACATGACTTTTTTTATTAAATACGCCAAGATCAACTAAAAGAACAGACAATATAAATAAAATAAAAACAGAAAAAAATATCAGTTCTCTTGAGCCCATAATTAAAATAATTTAAGACAAAAATATTCTTTTTCCTCTAATCGGCGAAAAGCATAAACCAGCTGAGGATTTTTCTTTATTTTTAAATTGTATTTTCAAATAGATAAAAAAAATCTCAACTGCATTTTTTTGAGAAATGATGGCTGAAAACTGCAGACTGAAATTAAATATTTTTCTTTTCACATAATTCCGTCAAAACCCCTGCTGTTGATTTCGGATGAAGGAATGCGATGTCCAATCCCTCTGCACCTTTACGGGGACATTTATCTATAAGCTGAATTCCTTTTGATTCGGCTTCTACAAGGGCTTCTTCGATTCCCTTTACAGCAAATGCGAGATGATGTATTCCTTCACCTTTCTTTTCGATAAATTTACCAATCGGTCCTTCTGAATCGGTTGACTCAAGAAGTTCAAGTTTGGTTTGCCCGATCATAAAAAATGCTGTTCTCACTTTTTGTTCTTTTACCTCCTCAATGGAATAGCATTTCAGTCCAAGAATATTTTCATAATACTTTATAGAATCTTCAAGATTCTTAACAGCAATGCCAATGTGTTCAATGTGCGATATGTTCATAATTTCAGTTATTTATTATTTAATTTCCCAATCAAGCGAAACATCCCAGTTTGCCTTAGTAGTAATTGCCGAAGGATAATAAAATACTTTTTCAGGTTGTATCTTTTTCAGATAATTCCCTGTATCCCATTTTTTATTATTATTCGAATCACAAATTACCTTTATTTTATAATTGCCCGGTAAAACATAGTTAAATTGAATTGCCTTATCAGGCGGAGAATATATTTCCTGGATAATTGCATCGTTTTCGGTAACAAGCCGAACAATTAAATTGCATGTTAAATCGTGGGATATCAGTGATAACTTTATATTGCTGTAATCTTTCGCTGAAGTAGTTTTGAAATTAATTTTCACCGTGTCGTTCGAAGTGCCGAATATATCTTTAAATGTCCCCGGCGGAATAAATAAGGAATATGCTGTTCCTTCCTTCCACTTATACTCCATTTTTATATTTTTTCTTATAGAATCGGTAAAAGTAAAAACAACTTTTCCTGTATCTTTATTTTCTATAAATACTATCTTACTAAAATTGTAATCGGAAACGGGAGTTGAGCTTTCGATTGTAAAAGGCTTATAAAAATCAAATGTGCCATTATTGCTTACACATGCTTTGATACCAACATTCTTAACCTCCTCCCCTTTTCCTCTGTTTTGTTTGGCGCTTTTTTTTACAAGACTTATTTCTGCTGTATCTAAAATAATATTATTATCTAAAACCTTAAATACAAGGGAATCCATATCCGGATTTTTTAACCACAAAGTAATTGTGTCTTTTGTTTTGTTTATTTCCTGAAAATCCCATGACACAGGCAAATTTTTTGTCAATGGAATTATTGATAAATCTTCAACCGGTTTTCTGAAGACAAGAACAATTTTTCCATATTTTGCAGCAAATGCTTTTAACATTTTTTGCGTAGCCGGAATTTCTTCAAACAGAGATAAATTATATAACTTGTTTTTTCGCAGACTATCTGCTTTTGCTGTGTCAATAGGTTGCGGCGTTACGAGAGAATCAGAAAAAGCTATCATTTCGTCCGGTTGATCAAACAGGTAATTGCTGTTGGCATCTTTTAGTGCAAAAATTTTATACTTTCCGTTTTTAATATTTGTAAAACTAAAAGAACCCGATTCATCAGATTTTGAAATATAATACGGCATTTCCTTATACGGAACAGAATCATAAGCATTATCGTAAAGCATAACAAATATACCACTTTCAGCCTTTAATGTGAAAGCATTTTTTATAAAACCTTTCAGGGTTAGCGAATCAATAATATTACCGGTTGAAAATATATAACGGTAATTAGTTAACACATTACCTTCATTGATATCTGCAATAGATTTGCCAAATGAAACAGAATATGTTGTATTCGATTTAAGTGTGTCTTTAAAATCAATAACTATATGTTTTCCTTTCAGTTTAATTTCAGGCGTTTCTTTCATAAAAGGCGAAACCATAAGCTGTGATGCGGCATCAGTAACTTTCACAAATTCATCAAAATCTATTCTTACAGATTTTCCCTTGAAATTTTTTGAATTTAATTCAGGAATGGACTTAATAACTTTTGGCGGTGTTACATCTTTTGCCCCGCCAGATGGAGTAACAACATTGGCACATGCCTCTAAAAACATGACAAATAAACAAAACCAATATTTCTGTAAATTTTTTTTCATGAAAGATATTGATACTGCAAAGATAAATTTTTAGCGCAAAGTATCAACACAAAAATTGATTGATACTTTCTTCTTGAGGTGTTGTTATAAAAAATAAAGATTCCTCACTATTGTTCGGAATGAGGAATCTTCTTTATAGCAATAGTTCGGTAATTTTTTCATGCAAAGATATGAACAAATGTATGTAAAAAACTTTTAATAAAGCCTATTGTAGGCGAAAGAAAAAGCATCAAGATTTGTTTTATGCAGAACAAAAGACTTGATGCTATGAATAAGAG
>CAINEZ010000299.1 GCA_903847905.1 uncultured Bacteroidota bacterium | reverse complement strand
TTTTTTATATTTATTAATAACGAAGCAAAAATAGATTTATGCCATAAAATATATCAAACTTTGATAGTTAAAAGTTGTTAAGAAAAAAGCAGTATTAACAACTATTAACATATGATAAAATCGGCATGTGCTTTTTGATCTTTCATTGTTTTGTAAAATATTTTTTTAATATTTTTTATATCTTTGATGTCAGAAAAAATGCATAATATGTCCATGAAAGAAGCAGCTGCGCGGCAAATGGTAAATATTTCCGTTCAGGATATCAAAGAAGTAACCGGTAAACTCAAGCCGGAAGAGTTTGAAAAAATGATAATCGACAATAACAGCAGGATAGTCGTCTCAAATTATTTCTATTTAAAGTACAGTGGAGTTTCAGCAAACAGGTTTGTAAAAAAACTTGTATTTCCAATGTTCCCTGATGCCGGTATTGTTTTCGGCGAATTTGAAGGCGGTGAAGAAAAGCATGGCAGGAAAAGTATAATAAGAAATGAATCCATTTTCAGCATGGCTTCCGAATACAAAGTGGAGCCGGTTAATGTGGATGTGATAACTGAAATTACTGATGTTTTCGATTTTCCTGTTGAGATCGAAAATGGTAAAGTGCTTACAAAACAGCATAAATATTTTATTCCTTCAATGACAAACAGGTATGAATGTCCTTCATGCAAAGGCGCAAAATATGTTACCTGCAACAATCCATCTTGTCTCGGAAAGCACGAATGGTCTTGTCCCGAATGCCTTGGCTCAAGAAAAGTAAGCTGCGAAACTTGCCATACAAGCGGATATGTAAAATGTAAAATATGCAACGGAAGAGGCGAAGAAAAATGCGGCTCATGTAAAGGCTCGGGCGAAATGAAATGCAGTCATTGCGGAGGTGATGGATATGTGGGGAAGCCCAAAGATGACAATTCAAATAAGTGTGAACTATGCGAAGGTAAAGGCTGGCATTTATGCCAGGAATGTTCTTCGGGGCTCGTAAAATGCGAGACTTGTAGCGGTAAAGGTGAAGTTAAATGTAATACTTGTCAGGGAAAAGGCAGAGTTGATTGTGCAAACTGCAAAGCCATTGGAAAAATAATTTGCGATAAATGCTATTCCGATGAACAACGCTATGGAAAAATTGATTGCCCCACTTGTAAAACCATGGGTGTATTAGGCCAGATAGTATATGTGGAAACTCCTGTTACAGAACATGTCATTGAAAGAATCATATGCAAAAATGTAAAGCTAGATTTTATAACAGATAATGATGTACTTTCCTGTTGCAATAAAAATGGGAAAACGGAAATAATTATGGTGAATATCAATGAAGAAAAAATTGAATCATACGATGAATTTAGCGGCGATTTTGCACTCGCTATGGAAAGGGAACTGTGCCTTGAAAAACTTAAATTCCCAAAAATACTAAAAGAAGAATTATTTTATGAGTTGATACCATGCGTGCGATCATCATACAGACATGTACTTACCGGAACTACCCATGAGTTTACCGTGATGAACTTTTTTAACAAACCTGTAATAATTTTTCATTCCGAACCTGAACAATTAAAATCGGGTATGAGTAATGCTATGAAAACTACCGGAAATCTTTTTGGTAAAATATTTAAAACCAAATACCATAAAGAAAAAGAAGACAGGAAAAAAGAAATTCGCCTGATGATACTTGTTGCAAAAGCCGATGGCGCCATTCAGGATTCTGAAAAACAGATAATATCAGAAAAAATCGGTTCATTAAATGTTTTTACAAATTCTGAGAAAAAAGAACTGTTTAATATGATAAAGATTAAATTGGTGCCGGATCTTACAAAAAACGATGTTAAATTCAGCAGTAGTGCCGATACGGAACTGATACTAAAAAACCTTATCAATGTTGCTCTTGTTGATGGCGCTATGGATATTAAAGAAAAGGAATTCATCGATAAGATAAAGATGTTTATCGGGAAATGAAAAAAAGAGAATTATTAATAAGGAAAAGAATAGATGATTTTTAAAAAAAGTATTGATATTTTTTGGTAATATTAAAACAAAATCATATTTTTGCAGTCCTTTTAAAAAAATATTGAAATTAATAATCAGAAAAGTATGTTAACTGCAGAAAAGAAGAAAGAATTTTTCAAAGAATTTGGTAAATCAGAATTTGATACCGGCACTTCGGAAGGACAGATAGCTATGTTTACAAATCGTATATCATATCTCACTGACCACTTGAAGGAAAACAAAAAAGATCTGGGAACCCAGAAAGCTCTTATAGACTTGGTAAGTAAAAGAAGAAGACTCCTCGATTATCTGAAGAAAACAGAAATTGGCCGTTACAGAGCGATAATAAAGAAACTTAATATCAGAAAATAATCAGGACTCTATAAAATAATGAAAAAAGGCAATTTTGAAATTGCCTTTTTTTGTATTTTGTCAGAAATTTTAAAACCATTCAAATATTAATTAATTATGAATAAAATTGGAATACAAAAATCATTTGATCTCGGTGATGGCAGGATTATCACTATAGAAACAGGTAAGCTTGCCAAACAAGCTGATGGCTCAGCCCTTGTGAGGATGGGAGATACAATGTTACTTGCTACTATTGTAACTAAAACTGTTGCTGCTGAAAATGTTGACTTTCTCCCTTTATCTGTTGAATATCAAGAAAAATATGCAGCCTCAGGACGTTTCCCCGGAGGTTTTTTTAAAAGGGAAGCACGCCCTTCCGAATATGAAATTCTTATATCAAGATTAGTTGACCGAGCACTTCGCCCACTTTTCCCTGACGATTATCATGCCGAAACCCAGGTTCAGATCTCACTGATCTCTTCCGATAATAACATTATGCCTGATGCACTTGCATGTTTGGCTGCTTCAGCTGCTATATCCGTATCTGATATTCCTTTCAATGGTCCTATTTCCGAAGTAAGAGTAGCTCGTATCGATGGGAAATTTATTGTTAACCCTACTTTTACTGAAGTGGCAAATGCCGACCTTGAAATTATGGTTGCAGCATCAATAGATAATATTGTTATGGTTGAAGGCGAAATGAAAGAAATTTCTGAAGTTGACATGGTAGAAGCCCTAAAGTTTGCACACGATGTAATAAAAAAACAATGTAAAGCTCAGCTCGAACTGGCAGCTTTAATTGAAAAAGCAAACCCCAAAAGGGAATATTGTCATGAGGAAAATGATGAAGAACTTAAAAAATCTGTTTACAAATCCACATACTCAAAGGCTTATACATGCGCTAAATCAGGCAACAAAAATAAACACGAGAGGAGCGAATCTTTTGAAGCGATATTAAATGAGTTCATCGAAAGTATTCCTGAAGAAGAACGTGAAGCAAAAACACCAATGATAAAAAAATATTATCATGATGTTGAAAAGAAAGCGATGCGTAATATGATTTTAAATGACAGAATTAGATTGGATGGAAGGAAGCTTGATGAAATTCGCCCTATTTGGACAGAAGTGGATTATCTCCCCGCAGCACATGGTTCGGCTATTTTTACAAGAGGAGAAACTCAATCGCTCACTTCTGTAACTTTAGGAACAAAGCTTAACGAACAGGTTATTGATGGTGTAGTTATTGAAGGCAGAAATAATTTTATTCTTCATTATAATTTCCCCTCATTCTCAACCGGAGAAGTTAGAGCCAACAGAGGTACCAGCCGAAGAGAAATAGGTCATGGTAATTTAGCTTTAAGAGCATTAAAACCTATGCTGCCTGGCACAGATGAAAATCCATATACAATTAGAGTTGTTTCTGACATTCTTGAATCGAATGGTTCTTCTTCTATGGCAACTGTTTGTGCAGGAACTATGGCTCTGATGGACGCAGGTGTTAAATTAAAAAAACCTGTTTCAGGAATAGCAATGGGACTGATAACTGATAATGAAACAAAAAAATATGCTGTGCTTTCTGATATTCTGGGCGATGAAGACCACTTAGGCGATATGGATTTTAAAGTAACCGGCACAAGAGATGGTATTACCGCTTGCCAGATGGATATTAAAGTTGACGGCCTTTCTTATGAAATCCTTATGGAAGCTTTATTGCAGGCGAAAGCAGGCAGACTTCACATACTTGGTGAAATTGAAAAGACAATCTCAGAGCCAAGGGCAGATTATAAACCTCATGTTCCGAGAATTGAAAAGATGACCATTCCTAAAGAATTTATTGGAGCTATTATTGGACCTGGCGGAAAAATCATACAGGAAATGCAAAAAGATACAAATTCAACTATTATTATTGAAGAAGTTGGTGAGTTTGGCGTTATAGATATTTTTGCCGCTGATAAAGATTCTATTGAAGCTGCCAAAGAACGTATCCGCAGGATAGTTGCTATTCCTGAAATTGGTGAAATATACAAAGGAAAGGTTAAGAGTATTATGCCTTTTGGAGCTTTTGTAGAAGTTATGCCCGGTAAAGACGGACTTCTTCACATTTCCGAAATAGAATGGGCGCGTGTTGAAAAAGTAGAAGATGTGCTGAAAGAAGGCGATGAAATTGAAGTTAAATTAATTGAAATAGATAAAAAAACAGGGAAAATGAAACTTTCCAGAAAGGTTTTATTACCTCGTCCTCCAAAAGAAGAAAAAAAATAATGTAACAAAACTTATTGCGATTGCGTAGAAATGCTGTTTTCCTTCATTATATTACATGAGACAACTAAAAATTACAAAGCAGGTAACTAATAGAGAAACCGCTTCATTGGATAAATACCTCCAGGAAATAGGAAAGGTATTTCTGATAACGGCAGAAGAAGAAGTTGCTTTGGCTCAGAAAATAAGGGCAGGCGACCAGCTTGCATTGGAAAAGCTTACTAAAGCTAATTTACGTTTCGTTGTATCTGTTTCCAAACAATACCAAAGCCAGGGATTAAGCTTACCTGATCTTATTAATGAAGGCAATCTTGGCTTAATTAAAGCTGCACAGCGTTTTGATGAAACAAGAGGATTTAAATTTATTTCTTATGCCGTATGGTGGATACGTCAGTCGATATTACAAGCTCTTGCTGAACAATCAAGAATTGTCAGGCTTCCTTTAAATAAAATAGGAGCTATAAATAAGATCAATAAAGCATTTTCTCAGCTTGAACAAACATACGAACGTGAACCGAATCCTGATGAAATTGCCGACCTGCTCGAAATTTCCGAAAGTGAAGTAAAAGAATCTTTACGCAATTCAGGGCGCCATGTGTCAATGGATGCGCCTATTGTTCAGGGCGAAGAAACAAATATGTATGATGTTTTGAGAAATGACGAAGGCATTACACCTGAAACAGGCCTGCTTTATGATTCTCTCAGAAAAGAAATTGACCGCGCAATTTCTACATTAACCCCCAGAGAATCTGATGTGGTAAGATATTACTTCGGACTTAACGGAGAACATGCCCTGACTTTAGAAGAAATAGGAGAAAAGTTTGATCTTACAAGGGAACGCGTTCGCCAGATAAAAGAGAAAGCAATTCGAAGATTAAAACATACATCGAGAAGTAAGATATTGAAAACGTATTTAGGTTAAAATGAAATAAAAATAAAAGAAAAGTCAAGCTGAGTTTATCGAAGCCTGACTTTTTTTATTTTTGTAATATCAATGACCAAGAAAATATTATTTATGAAACACTACATAGCTCCTTCAATACTTTCAGCCGACTTTCTTAACCTCGGGGAAAGTTTACAGATGCTGAATAAAAGCAAAGCCGACTGGATACATATTGATGTAATGGACGGAGTTTTTGTGCCCAACATTACTATTGGATTCCCTGTTATAAAACAAATAAAGCAGTTAGCCAAAAAGCCGCTTGATGTTCATCTTATGATTGTTCAACCTGAAAGATATATTGACAGGTTCAGAGAAGCAGGCGCTGATATTTTAAGTGTTCACTTCGAAGCAAGCACGCATCTTCACAGAACAATTTCGGCAATAAAAACTGCCGGAATGAAAGCAGGCGTTGTTATAAATCCTCATACTAATGTATGTGTTCTTGAAGATATTATTATCGATGTTGACCTTGTTTGTATCATGTCGGTGAACCCCGGATTTGGCGGACAAAAATTTATTGAGAACTCATTTTCCAAAATAATTAATTTAAAAGCTATCATAGCTGCCGCAAAATCCAAAGCATTAATAGAAGTAGATGGCGGGGTTGATAACACAAATGCTGCAAAACTACTCAAATGCGGAGCCGATGTTCTTGTTGCAGGGAATTATGTTTTTTCTTCTAAAGAACCGACCAAAGCAATTGCTGATTTGAAAAATCTGTAATTCTTATATTTTTCAGAGATTTTCCAAAATAAAATTTGTCATCTTTTTATAAAGGTGGTAGCGAGTATAACCTCCGTAAATGCTATGATTTTTGTTTGGATAGAACTGCATATCAAACTGTTTATTGGCATCAACTAAGGCATTTGCAAGCATTATGGAATTTTGAAAATGAACATTATCATCTGCTGTGCCGTGTACAAGAAGCAATTTGCCTTTCAGTTTTTTTACATAGTTAATAGGCGAGTTATCATCGTATCCGCTTGAATTATCTTTGGGAAGTCCCATATAACGCTCTGTGTATATGTTATCATAATAACGCCAATTGGAAACAGGAGCTACAGCAATTCCCATTTTAAAATAATCTGCGCCTTTAGTGAGGCACAAAGCGGTCATATATCCGCCATAACTCCATCCCCAAATGCCAATACGTGATTTATCAATATAAGATAAATTACCAAGATATTTGGCAGCCTCGATCTGGTCAATTGTTTCCAATTTACCAAGCTGTCCATAAGTACATTTTTTAAATGCCTCTCCTCTTCCGCTCGTACCTCTGTTATCAATCGAAACAACGATATATCCTTTTTGAGCAAGCATTTCGAACCATGCAAAATTAGAGTAGCCCCATGAATTTTCAACAGTTTGAGCGCCGGGTCCGCCATAAACATACATTAACACAGGATATTTTTTATTTACATCAAAATCGGGAGGTTTAATCATCCATCCGTATAGTTCAATATTATCGGAGGTTTTAAAAGTGAAAAATTTTTCGGGCGAAAGCCCAAATTCTTTTATTGCAGATACTACTTCAGTATTATCAAGAAGCACTTTTAATTCTTTGCCATTAGATCTATTAATAGTAACGAACGACGGAGAGTTCGCATCAGAATAAGTATTAATGAAATATTTGAATCCTTCGCTGAACTCAACCTGGTTTGTTCCCGCTTTTGTTGAAATTTTTGTTTTCTTAGTACCATCAATCTTTACGGAATACAATGTTTTGTCGATCGGCGATTCTTCATCAGATATAAAATAAACAAGTCCTGCCTTTTCATCCACGCCTTTCATATCAAGCACATCCCATTTCCCTGAAGTAAGTTGTTTAACAAGGCTGCCGTCGGTATTGTAAAGATATATATGATTGAACCCATCAATTTCGTTTGTTAAGACAAAATGTTTCTTATCTTTTAGAAATGTGAGGTTATTTGTGATCTCGATATAATATTTATTTTGTTCTGAATAAATTACTTTTGAAGTTCCGTTTGCAGCATCGGCGAGAAGTATTTCCAATTTGTTCTGAAGGCGATTCATTCTCTGTATTGATAAAATATTCGTGTTTTCTGTCCATTTTATACGGGGGATATATTGATCTTTTACCTGGCCTACATCCATCATCTGTGATTTCCCTGTTTTTAGGTTGTATACATAAATACTTACAACAGAATTATCTTCGCCTGCTTTAGGATATTTATATTTATAAATTGTAGGATAAAGACTGTCATAAAGCACCATGTCGTATTCTTTAACTTTGCTTTCATCAAAGCGGTAATAAGCAAGTTTTGAGCCGTCAGGAGACCATGAATAGGCTTTTGTGAATTCAAACTCTTCTTCATACACCCAGTCAGGGCTTCCGTTGATAATATTATTATAAAGTCCGTCCATTGTAATTTGAGTTTCTTTGCCTGCCTTGTCGGCAGACAGGCCGGAAGCAAGGTCTTTTATAAAAATATTATTGTCCCTGAGAAAAACGACTTTTGAACCATCGGGCGAAAACGAAGCCAGTCGCTGTTTTCCGCCATCAGACAATTTTGAAAGTTTTCCGGTTTTTATATCCCATATATAATATTCCATTTTTGTAGAATACCTGTATATTTTTTCCGTTTCTGTTCCGATCAAAATTTTTGTTTCATCAGGGCTCAGGGAATATTCATCAATAGTAATACCTTCTTTCTGTCCGTCAGGAACTAGCTGGCTGGTACGTACTATAGTTTTTGTTTTTTCGCCGGTTTTATATTCATATTCGCTGATCATTATATCATTTTCAAGCATGCAATAGTGTTCGCCGTCTTTCATGGAAACCACGTCATCTATACTTGAAGGATAAAATGTTCCTTTGGTCCAGATATCTTCAAGAGTTATTTCTTTTTTAAGGACTTGAGCATTGACAGGAATATAACTACAAAATACAAGTGCTATTATTACCAGCTTTTTCATATAAATTTATTTATGATATACATTTAAGGATTGACTATTAAAAGGTTTCAAAATTATTAAAATTACAAAGATATCTTTCATTCTTATAAAATTTATACTTTTGTAATGAGATATTATAATGCAAACGGGTTGTTAGCTCAGTTGGTTTAGAGCATTACCTTGACAGGGTAGGGGTCACTGGTTCGAATCCAGTACAACCCACAAAACGGAATCCATCCATAAAAATTGGATGGATTTTTTCTTATGATCAATCGGTATGATGTAAATATAACATTCGTATCTATATTAATAAAAATCAATGCTTACAGGGATATTTTTAATTTTGCTTAACATTAATTAATTATATTTCGCACCTATTACCAAAATGAAAAAATAAATGAAAACATCATCACTAAGTGAAATAAAAAACGAATTAGGCACACTCACTCCTGCAAAGGTGTTGGCTCTGTGTATGCGCCTTGCAAAATATAAAAAAGAAAATAAAGAACTCCTCTCCTATCTGCTTTTTTATTCTAATAACGAACAGGAATATATTAAAAATATAAAAAACGAGATCGACGAAAAATATAAAGAGATCAATAGAAGCAACATATATTATGTAAAAAAGAGTTTGAGAAAAATTCTAAGGAATACCAATAAATATATTAAATATTCGGGATCAGCTCAAACAGAAACTGAATTGCTCATTTACTTTTGCGGAAAAATAAAAAAAACAGGTATTGCTATACACACCAGTACTGCACTTACTAATCTATACCGTAATCAAATAATCAGGATCAATAAAGCAATGGCGAAACTTCACGAAGATTTGCAATATGATTATAAAAAAGAGGTTGAAGTTATAAATTAATAAGCGCTTAAAGTGCTTATTTTACAAAGCTCAAAATAAAATATTGCATTAATATTTAAGTTGGCAACAAGGAGATAAAGCGCTTACAGATGAATTACAAACCTAAATCAGACTGGATTTATTAACTAAATACAACGTAGAACCCTTGATAGATAGGAAGTTTAAAAGATTTAGTTTTTACTTACCCGCTTTTTCCCCTATGGGCAATTAGGATTGTTTGCCCTCGCACATTGCACACATTGTCAAGCCACACAAAGCAACCCGCAAACCAAAGCTTGCCAAAGAGCGCAATCTTGCTTACCCGCAATTTTTATTTGTAGGTTAAGTAATATTTGTTTAATTTTGTATAACAAAATTAAAATAGTCATTAAAAAAAATAATTACAATGAACATACAAATAAAAAAACTTGAATTGATTGAATGGATTGCTCAAATGAGCGATACAAACATTATCAGCAAGATGGATAAAATACGCAAGACTTATTTAACCATTACAAAAGAAAAAGTAAAACCGATGAGCCTTGAAGAATTTTATGCAAGCATTGACAGAGCAGAAAAAGACATTAAAACAGGAAAGCTTTGTTCACATCAAGAAGCAGAAAAAGAATCTGAAAATTGGTAAATATTATGAATATTATTTGGACTCGTGAAGCTCTTGAAGAAACAAAGGTAATTTATCAATACTATAAATTAAAGGCTTCTATAAGAATTGCTAAAAATATAAAAGTAAAATATTTTCTTCTGTAAAAAATTTAAGTAAGCAAG
>CAINEZ010000298.1 GCA_903847905.1 uncultured Bacteroidota bacterium | reverse complement strand
TTTTTTATATTTTTGAAAAATAATTACTCATGAATATTTTCATCATACATATCGTCTGCGTACTTGCCTCAAAAGTTTTCCTCAACATAAAAGAACGAGACTGCTATCATTTCTGATAATTTTTTATTTATCCTTCTTTAATTTTTTTATATCTCTTCTCGGATAAATAATTATGATTAATTAATTACGCAATAATTAATTCTGATATTTTATGATAAACGAACAACTTATAAATCCTAAAAGTATCGTTGTAATTGGAGGATCAAATACAATAGCAAAAACAGGAGGGAAAGTTCTCCATAACCTGAAAGACGGACATTTCAAGGGTAACATTTATGTGGTTAACCCCAAAGAACCCGAAGTGCAGGGTATCAAGGCTTATGCAGATGTAAAGGATATTCCGGAAACAGACCTTGCTATTTTAGCAATTGCTGCAAAATATTGCTATGAAACAGTTAATATACTTGCAAAACAAAAAAATACACGAGCTTTCATTATATTGTCTGCTGGATTCAGCGAGGAAAATGAAGAAGGGAAAAAGCTTGAGCAAAAAATTGTTGATATTATTAATAGTGTTAATGGATGTCTTATAGGTCCGAATTGTATTGGCTTTCTGAATCCTAATTACAGCGGTGTATTCACAACACCAATTCCAAAACTTGATCCTAAAGGATGTGAACTGATAACCGGCTCAGGCGCAACAGCTGTATTTATAATGGAAGCAGGGATGCTAAAAGGATTAACCTTTTCCAGCATTTATTCAGTTGGAAATTCTGCTCAAATGGGAATAGAAGAAGTTCTTCAATACCTTGATGAGAACTTTAACACTGAAACCAGCTCAAAAGTTAAACTTCTGTATATAGAAAATATCAGAAAGCCGGAGATGTTGTTAAAACACTCAACATCACTTATACGTAAGGGATGCCATATTGTCGCAATTAAATCAGGTTCATCAGAAGCCGGCAGCCGCGCTGCATCTTCTCACACAGGCGCTTTGGCAAGCCCCGATAACGCAGTTGATGCTCTCTTTCGCAAAGCAGGCATAGTAAGGTGTTATGGACGTGATGAATTTATTACAGTAGCTTCGGTTTTTATACATAAGGAACTTCGGGGGAAAAATATTGCTGTAATTACTAATGCCGGCGGACCTGCGGTTATGCTTACGGATGCTCTTTCAAATGGCGGACTTTACGTTCCTCATATTGAAGGACCGAAAGCAAAAGAACTTTTAGAAAATCTTTTCCCGGGTTCTTCCGTGGCAAACCCTATTGATTTTCTTGCAACAGGAACAGCAGAACAACTGGGTAAAATTATCGATTTCTGTGAAAATGATTTTAATAAAATAGATGCAATAGTAGTGATTTTCGGAAGCCCTGGTTTATTTGAGCTTTATGATGTTTATCGCTTACTGAAAAAAAAGATGGAAACCTGTAAAAAGCCTATTTTCCCTGTGCTTCCTTCCATTATCAATACTGAAAAAGAAATAAAAGAATTTCTTTCGTTCGGTAATATTAATTTTCCTGATGAAGTTGCATTGGGTAATGCTCTTACAAAAATATATTATACTCCTAAACCTGCAAACGAAAAAATAAAATTGCCTGAAATTGATAAAAAAAAGATCAGAACTATCATTGATAATGCTGTTAATGGTTATATCTCTCCTGCCGAAATACAGGGTTTACTTGACGCTGCCGGCATTCCCAGAGCAAAAGAAGCAGTGGTAAAAACCAAAGAAGAAGCAATTAAACATGCAGTTGAAATAGGATATCCATTGGTAATGAAAGTTGTTGGTCCTGTTCACAAATCGGATGTTGGCGGAGTTATACTGAATGTGAAAGACCAGCCGACAGTTGAAAAAGAATTTGAGAGAATGATGAAAATAAAAGATACCAGCGCTGTTTTAATTCAACCTATGCTAAGCGGGACGGAACTTTTTGCCGGAGTTAAAAGAGAAAATAAATTCGGACACATGGTGCTTTGCGGGCTTGGAGGTATATTCATAGAAGTATTGAAAGATGTTAGTTCAGGACTTGCGCCGCTAACACACAAAGAAACTCTTAACATGATACGTTCGCTTAAAGGATATGGCATTATTAAAGGCGCTCGCGGAAAAGAAGGAGTTAATGAAAAACTTTTTGCAGATATTATTGTACGGCTTGCAGCCCTCGTTACAATTGCGCCAGAGATATTCGAAATGGACATCAATCCACTGCTTGGGAAAAAAGATAAGGTGGTTGCCGTTGATGCAAGAATAAGAATTAAGAAATAAGAATCATGAATGATCTCAAAATATTAATTCAAATTCCAAAACTATTCCTTAATATAAAGGAACGCGACCATTATTGTTTTTAATGATTTTATTTTTATCATTTCTTAAGTAATTAAAAAATTCATTAA
>CAINEZ010000297.1 GCA_903847905.1 uncultured Bacteroidota bacterium | reverse complement strand
GATTAATTCCTGTCGGCTCAGGTAACGGGCTGGCACATCATCTTAAAATTCCAACAAGAATTTCAAAAGCAATTGAAATTCTGAATAATTTTAATATTTCAAGAATTGATACTGCAACAATAAACGGACAATTGTTTATCAGTATTGCAGGGCTTGGGTTTGATGCGCTTATTGCAGAAAAATTCGCTTTATTGAAAAGCCGGGGCTTTTGGACTTATTTTATATTAACAATTCGTGAATTCTTTAAATACATTCCTCTTGAATATACTATACAATACGATGGGAAGGAAATAAAAAGAAAAGCATTGCTTATTAGTTTTGCAAATGCAGGTCAGTTTGGATATAATGCTACCATATCGCCAACCGCATCAGTTAACGACGGATTTATTGATCTTTGTATCATCAGGGAAATATCTGCATTCAAGACTGCAACAATTGCGCATCGCTTATTTATAAAAGATATTGATTCTTCAAAATATATTGAAGTGTATAAAGCGAAAGAAGTAATTGTTGATTGTAAAAGTTTTGCATCAAGCCATATTGATGGGGACCCCTGCGAACGAATAATGAAAGCGCATATTAAGATACACCCCAAAACACTAAATATAATAGTTCCTGAAATTCTATGCACATAATAATTTGACTAAGAAAGGTAACAAACAACTATAAAACTAATACCGATAGCGCATTCAATATAGTCCAATTGCGACTGCGTCTTATTGAACTATTTTCATGCAGCATCGGCATTAACTCCCGATAATTATCGGGATAATATATAAAATGTCTTTAGACTATTTTATATATGCAATTGGTATAACAACAAACAAGAAGAGCAAATTAGTGAAATAGGAAAGAGGATGAAGTGTAGCCTGCAGTCTGCAACAACAAACTACCTGCCTTGCCGGCAGGCAGTCAAACAACAAACGCACTGTTATAAAAATTCTTATTTCTAACAAAAAAGAATCATTGTTTATGTCAAAAAAGAAAAATATAACCGGAGTTGTATATTCAACAAACCCAAACTTTCAATATACATTTGAAAAAAAATCAGAACAAGGGACTCTACTTCCACAGCAGCAAGACCTTCGGGTATTTATTGAAAAAAAACACAGAGGCGGAAAAACTGCAACTATTATAAAAGGTTACATCGGTAAGCAGGAAGATATGGAAGAACTTGCCAAGCTACTAAAGACGAGATGTGGTACCGGAGGAACTGCGAAAGACGGAGAAATACTTATACAGGGAGATTTCAGGGATAAAATCATGGAGTTCCTGCTGGCAAAAGGATACAAAGCAAAAAAAGCAGGAGGATGATTTGTTTTATTTTCAGCAATAGGTAATTGGTACAAAAAAAAGCGAGAAGTTAACCTCTCGCTTTTTTTTTATTGGTAATTTCTATTAAGAAAATTATCTTTTGTGCAATTTTTCATCAGAAACAGTTAGTTTTTTTCTTCCTGCTGCCCTGCGTGAAGACAGTACTCTGCGTCCGTTAGCTGTGGACATTCTTTCCCTGAAACCGTGCTTGTTTCTTCTTTTTCTTTGTGATGGTTGAAATGTTCTTTTCATCGCTATTCAATTTTTAAGACTGCAAAGATAGATGTTTTTTGCTTACTTCAAAATAATTTTTATAATTATTTCACAGGCGCATTCTTCAACGTTTCAACAAGGAAATCCCAAAACTTCTTTACTGAAGGCACATTTACCTTTTCGTCAGGAGAATGTGGGAAACAAATTGTTGGTCCGAATGAAATCATATCCCAGTTTTTGTAAACACCGCCAAGTAATCCACATTCCAATCCTGCATGAATAGCGCTTATATTAGGCTTTTTGCCAAATTGTTTTTCGTAAGCAGCAAGCATTTCTTTAAGAATAGGTGATGACATATTGGGTTTCCATCCAGGGTATTTGCCATCAAACACCGACTCAGCACCTGCAATATTATAAACACTTTCGATCATTCTTTCAAGATCATCTTTTGCAGAATCAACAGAGCTGCGAAGCAGGCATTGAATAATAATTTCGTGATTTTCAGATTTAATTATTGCAAGGTTTGTAGATGTTTCAACCAAACCTTTCATATCCTGGCTATCTCTTATTACACCGTTAGGAGTTGCATAAATTGCATTAAGAAAATTACAGGTAGTATTCAAGTCAATTACTCTGGCAGGAACAGCAACTGTTTCAACCGTAATTTTTAAATCAGTTTCCACACCTTTATATTCATTGATAAAAATTCCCTGAAATTCTTCAACAGATTTTTTAAATGCAGTGACTTTATCTTTAGGAATTGTAATTACAGCCATAGATTCACGCGGAATAGCATTGCGAAGAGATCCGCCTTCAACAGAAACCAGCCTTAATCCAAAGTGTTTATGGGCGAACCAAAGGATACGGTTGAGAATTTTATTCGCATTGGCTCTTTCGAGTGAAATATCAACACCCGAGTGGCCTCCTTTGAGCCCGCCAACACTTACTTTGAACGCTTCCGAACCAGCGGGAACAGCTTCATCTGCATATTTGAATTTTATATTTGCATTAGTACCCCCGGCACATCCTACACATAAATCGCCTTCCTCTTCTGTATCAAGGTTCATAAGTATCTCTCCTTTAAATAAACCTGCTTTTAACCCAAAAGCGCCGGTCATTCCGGTTTCTTCATCAACAGTGAAAAGCGCTTCAATCTGTCCATGAACAAGGTCTTTAGCTTCAAGCACCGCCATTGCAGCAGAAACGCCCATTCCATTATCAGCGCCAAGAGTAGTTCCTTTTGCTTTTACCCATTCTCCATCAATCCATGGGATAATTGGATCTTTTTCAAAATCGTGTTTGGTATCATTATTTTTTTGTGGCACCATATCAATATGTCCCTGTAGAATAATCCCCTTCCTGTTTTCCATACCCTTAGTGGCAGGTTTGCGGATTATTACATTTCCTACTCCATCAACTATGGTTTCAAGACCAATGCCTTTAGCCCAGCCGACAATATATTCTCTTATTTTTTCTTCGTGTTTTGAAGGATGAGGTATCTTACATATCTCTTCAAAATGATTCCATAACGCTGCAGGTTGCAGCGAGCCTAAAATATTTCCCATAATTAGTTCTCCTTTTTTTGTAATTCTTTAAATGAAATATATTTGTTGTTGTATAATTGTGATAAAAATTTACCTAACCTGTCGTGCACCGGATGTATCTTGTCACCCAGCTTTTCACTAAGTTCATTTGCAATTTGAGAAACTTTCTTTTTGCCATCAATTAATAACCAGCTTGCAGTTCCAATTTCATCAAGTTTCATATGAATATAAGGCGTTTTGTTTCCAAGCATGTATTTACTAACCTTTTTATTTTTGAATTTCGGATAAAGCAATGTTGCCATGCCATCTTCTTCAAGCTTATGATCAATCTTACGAAAAGGAGTAAGATCAAGCAGGCTGGTGCTTTTTAAAATTTTTCTTCGTTCAAAAAAATTTAATTCCATGTTTTATCAGAAAATTCTAGCAGGTTTTCACCTGCCAGAACTGTAAATATTAGAAACTTCCGCTTGGTGGTGGTGGTTCATTGGCATCACCTTTGTTTTTAAGCGGAATATAGATTAGTGCCAAAGCAATCAAAGTTAATATAGTCATACTAATATAGAATGGAGGATTTTCGAAAATTGCCGGTGTAGGAACATTCATAAAATAAAGCAAAGCAAAAACAAGTCCCATCAATGCCTCTCCAGCTATAAAGCCTGATGCAAGCAAAATCCCTACATTATCCATTCTAATTATTTGTCCTTTTGAATATTTAAGTACAGGCTGTCCTTTTTCATCCAAAACTTCCTTACCGTTTTCTTTTTTCTTTGTGTTGAACATTTCAAGAATACCTTTAACACAACCACCAAGGAAAATTGCGAAAGTTGTTTCTAATGGAAGATACATACCAACGCTAACCAACATAGGACTTTTAACCTGCATCAAAATAAGACCTAAGCCCATTAGCATACCAACAATAATTAAAGGCCATGCCATTTGCCCTCCAACAATACCTTTTGATAACATCGCCATTAAACTTGCCTGGGGAGCAGAAAGATTTTTGCTTCCGAAACCTCCTTCGTAACCATCTTTGAGTCCCTGTGCAATATCACCCTGGTTTAGAATAACCAGCACGCCAAACATAACGGAACCAGCAAGAACAACTCCGATGATATCACCAATCTGCATTCTCCATGGAGTACCTCCAAGGATATGTCCTGCTTTTAAATCCTGCAACATTTCACCGGCAACAGCAGCAGAAACACAAACGATAGCTGCAATACCCAAAACAGTTGCAACTCCAGCATCGCCTGACACACCCAATGCAACCAGTATTAATGCTGTTACCACTAAAGCTGTAAGTGTTAAACCGCTTATAGGGTTATTGCTCGACCCCAATATGCCAACAAGGTAACCCGATACAGCGCCAAATAAGAATGCAAGTACAATAAGCAAAGTTGAAGCAACAATGGAAACGAGTATGCCTGCATCAAACACAACGAATGAAATAAAAAATGTTAAACAGGCAACGACTAAAATTCCAATGATTATCCAGTTAAAAGGAATATCTTTTTCAGTACGTGCAGTTTCAATTTTTCCACCACCGGCAGCTTTTCTAACATCACTGATAGCTCTTCTCAAACCTTCGCCGAGGCTCTTACGCATTTTAAATAATGTAAAGCAAGCTCCCATGAGCATGCCGCCTATAGCTATTGGGCGAACAATAAATCTCCATATTTGGGTAATCTGGAAAGTTGAACTGCTGACTTTTTCTAAAGCATCAGCATTCGACAAATTAGGGTCTTTTACCTGAAGCATTGCTGCCCAACTCTGTAGGAAATCCATATTAATTGAAGGAGAAATGAAATAATAAATGATAGGTGCAAGCAAGCCCCATGCAATTAATCCCCCGCTGAAGTTCAAAGCGCCAAATTTAGGACCGATAATGTAACCCACGCCCATATATGCAGGACTGATTCCCGGTGAACTCAACAGTAAACCTCCTTTCCCGGTAAATACTGTTCCGGTAATGGTTTGTTTTGAAAATGCAATGAACTTGTCCCATGATGTAGCAAAAAATTTAAATTCACCAAGCGTTTTTATTAAAGCGCCGCCAATCATTGCACCAAAAAGAAACTTTGACCCGCCACCAGCTCTGCGACCGGCTTTGTGTATTTCAGCAGCAGCAATAGATTCAGGGAATTTCAGCTCAACATCTTCTACCATTACCCTGCGAAGCAGAGCTACAAACATGATTCCTAATATACCTCCGGCAATTAGAATCAGTGAGGAAGTAAGGTAATGTCCTGTAGTGAAAAAATCAGGCCATAAGCCTGAAATAAAGAATGCAGGTAAAGTAAAAATTGCCCCTGCAGCTACTGATTCTCCAATAGAACCGACAGTACGTGCAAAGTTCTCTTCAAGAATTGACCCTTTCATAGTCTTAAGTATTGCTATACCAATAACGGCAGCAGGATAGGTGGCAGCAATTGTCATACCGGCACGTAAACCAAGATATGCGTTAGCTGCACCAAGCACTACGGCCATAATAAGACCAATAATCAATGCCCGAATTGTGAACTCAGACATGTTTGTTTCTGCTGAAACAAAAGGCACAAATTTCTTTTGTTCTGACATTTTTCCTCCTTTTAATTTATAATTTAATTTATATTTATTTTGATTTTCAGTTAGCTAATTACGAAAAAAAGAACGAGATGGACAAAAATTATTTTTTTTGACTATGT
>CAINEZ010000296.1 GCA_903847905.1 uncultured Bacteroidota bacterium | reverse complement strand
TGGTGTGTGTGTGTGTGTGTGTGTGTGTGTGTGTGTGCAACAGCAAGGGTTTCGGAAGACTTGTAGTAATATGTGTACATTTTGTCAGCATTTATAATATGTTAATCAATTGCAAATATACATTAACTATTTAAAAAGCAAAAATCTATTTGGAATTTTTTTTTGCTGAATTACATTTTAACAATAGTATCAGTGAAGTATCTGATAAACCAATTCTTTAAGCAGTTCACCGTCGGGAATAGTAGCATTATTTACGCCTTTGCTCATAAGGTCATATTTTCTGAGAAGTGAAATGGCTTGTTTACTCTTTTTTAAATTGAAATTTTTTGCTGCGGAAATAATAATGTAAATCACACTTTGCAAAAAAAAATATAAAATGCAATGTATGGTTTGCAATAAAATATTATATTTGCAATTACAAAATAACAATTATGGAAAAACTCATTGAATTATCAAAGCAAAAAGTACAAAATACAGAAATGAACTTTACACGCTATGCTCTTGAAAAAATTGACTGGAGCCAGCGATTGACTGGTATTACAGGCGCCAGAGGAGTGGGTAAAACAACTTTGATGCTTCAATTTCTTAAAAGTCACTTTGCGAACAGTGATCATGCTATTTATGTTAGTCTTGATGAGTTATTCTTTTCGTCAAACAAACTGGTAAACTTTGCTGACCGTTTTGTAAAAAATGGTGGAAGGCATTTGTTTGTTGATGAGGCACACAAATATCCGGGATGGTCAACAGAGATAAAAAATATATATGATCGTTACGAAAAGCTAAAAATAGTTTTTTCAGGATCTTCGGCTCTTGAAATTTTTAAAGGAAAGGCAGACCTGAGTAGGAGAGCGTTGCATTTTCACCTTCACGGAATGTCGCTAAGAGAATATATCGAGCTTACATATCATATTAAAACCCCTGTATTCAGCCTTCAGGAAATTATCTCAAACCCGGATAATTCATGCAAATCAATTATTGAAAAGGTTGAAACACCTCTGAAATATTTTAATGAATTTTTAAAATATGGTATTTATCCTTTTTACATTGAAGATAAAGCAAATTATCATAAAAGACTTATGGGTATCGTTAATCATATTATTGAAACTGATATGCCGGCGTTATATGGTATTGATTATACATCTGTGATTGCCATAAAGAAGCTTCTGTATATCATTTCAGGAATAGTTCCTTTTAAACCAAATATTTCTGAGCTTAGCAGAAAAATGGGAGTATCCAGAGAAACAGTAGTGAAATACCTCCATTTTCTTGATAATGCAGATATTACAAAATCATTATTAAGCAGTACAGGTGGAATTTCAATGTTAAATAAACCAGAGAAAGTTTATCTTAATAATCCTAATCTTTTTTATACACTAGCAGAGGTTAATACCCCAAATGTAGGAACATTACGCGAAGCATTTTTTATGTATCAGTTTTCGCAGGCTCATAAAATTACATATTCACAACAAAGCGATTTTTTGGTTGACGGGAAATATACATTTGAAACTGGTGGCAGAAGTAAGAAAACTACGCAAATAAAAAATCTTAAAAATGCATGGGTTGTTAGGGACGATATTGAATACGGCCACAAGAATATTATTCCGCTTTGGCTGTTTGGGTTTCTTTATTAAGATTGTATATATGGTAACTGATTTCAGTATTGTAATACCAAGTTGCGTTTAAAGATGAAATATTCAGAATTTAAACGCTTACTTGGTATTATGCCGATGCTGTTTATTATAATTTCAAAACAGATATTTCGGTTTATAGTCGGGATAGTTATTGAAATTATATCAATGAACGCAAATCGGTATAAAGCCAACTATGCAGACTGTTCTCCTGCCATTACCTCCCATAAAAAAAGCAATTTGAAGGTTGTACCGACAGGTATTGGTGTCAATATCCAAAGTTTCTCCTGCAAAAAAAGATTTGTATATAATTTTAATCCCTTTATACCCTTATGTCTTTCCCCTAAGCCAATCAATGAAGTATCTGGTAAACTAATTCTTTAAGCAGTTCACCGTCGGGAATAGTAGCATTATTCACACCTTTGCTCATCAGGTCATATTTTCTGAGAAGTGAAATGGCTTGTTTACTCTTTTTTAAATTGAAATTTTTTGCTGCGGAAACATATTCAGGATAAAAGAAAGGATTGATGCCTAAAGCTGAACATATGCTATTTTTCGATTTATCTGCGGCGTAATGATAAAGAAGGATTTTTGAAAAATAAGAATACAATATCGGGATTGTTTTTTGATTTGGATTTTCTTTTAAGTTGGCTGCAAAATAATTTATGATCTGGTAACTTTTATAAATATCTTTTTTCCCAAAAGCCCGTTGCAATTCAAACACGTTGAAATCTTTGCTTATCCCTATGTTCTGCTCAATGTGAAGTGGAGTAATTTCGGTACCTTCCGGAACATTTATAGCAAGCTTCGTAAGTTCATTTGATATTTTACCTAAGTCTGATCCCAGGTATTCGGAAAGCATTATAGCTGCTTCGGGGCGAATAGTGAAATTTTTTTTCTTAAGAAAATTTTGTATCCACGACGGGAGCTGGTTATCGTAAAGTTCTTTTGATTCGAACAATATGCCATTTTTTTCAATGCTTTTAGCATACGTTTTTCTTCGGTCGATGGTTTTGTATTTATAACAAAAAACCAGGATGGTTGATTTCAAAGGGTTTTCAAAATATGCTTCTATCAGGCTCTTGTCTTTTTTGTTTTCTTTTTCTTTATTATCGGGAGTAAGGTTTCTTACATCCTGGGCTTCCTTTACAATCACTACCTGGTAATTAGCCATCATAGGGAAACGTTTGGCATAACCAATAATTGTAGCAACATCCACATCACGACCGTAAACAATTGTCTGGTTGAATTCTTTTTCAATTTCATTAAGCACGTGCTCTGCAATATAATCTGTGATCTCGTCAATAAAATAGGCTTCTTCTCCCATAAGAAAATATACAGGGCGATAAATTTTATTCTGCAGGTCGCTGATAATCTCTTCAAACTTCATTATAATTAATTCTTTTTTGTAATAATATTATCAATGGTTTTAAATTGCCCCGGAGAGCCTGTCCCAATTTATCGGGAGGTTTTTTGTTTATCGCAAATATTTATTAAAAAATATCAAAGTTCCATAGGAGCGCCCTGATAATTATTCATTGTAATCGAATATAAGATGTTTTACGGTAAGTCCGTTATTTTTAAGCTGGTTTAGCGAATCTATTCCTATTAGCAAATGTTCTTCAGTATATTTTTCGGTAACTTTTTTGTCGCTTTCTTCTGTTTTAATTCCCGAAGAAACCATCGGCTGATCGGAAACAAGCAGTAATGCCCCTGACGGGATACCATTTGCAAATCCAACAGTAAAGATAGTTGCCGATTCCATATCAATAGCCATAGCTCTTATTTTCCGCAGGTAGTTTTTAAATTCCTCGTAGTGTTCCCATACTCTTCTGTTGGTAGTGTAAACGGTGCCTGTCCAATAATCGCGGCTATGATCGCGTATTGTTGTTGAAACAGCTTTCTGCAGGTTAAAAGCAGGGAGGGCGGGAACTTCAGGAGGAAAATAATCATTAGATGTTCCCTCTCCGCGGATAGCGGCTATAGGAAGGATAAGGTCTCCCAAGGCATTTTTCTTTTTCAGTCCACCGCATTTACCCAGAAAGAGCGCTGCCTTTGGTTCAACAGCGCTGAGCAGATCCATTATGGTTGCAGCATTTGCGCTGCCCATGCCGAAGTTTATGATAGTGATGTCATTAGCGGTAGCCGAAGGCATGGCTTTGTCAAGTCCTTTTATTTCCACATCGAATTTTTTCGCAAACATCCTTACATAGCGATTGTAATTTGTAAGAAGAATGTACTTTCCAAACTCATTCAACTGTGTTCCGGTATATCGCGGAAGCCAGTTATCAACAATTTCTTTTTTGGTTTTCATTTTATAAATTTTCAATTGCAAAATTACTTCTTTTTCATGATACCTTCTTATTTTTTACATTTGTATATTTTACACTGGATAATTTTCAG